>JANOOV010000422.1:0-10281 GCA_031421535.1 Gammaproteobacteria bacterium | reverse complement strand
CTACACGCTGAAGCTGGTCGGCCCATTGCTGTACATCGCCGACCACCGGGGCGGACTGCACATTGTCGATGTCAGCGACGTGCACGCTCCGCGCCTGCTGGGCAGCTACGACACCCCCGGCAAAGCCTGGGCGGTGGAGGTACGTGGGCAACATGCATTTGTCGCCGACGACACCCACGGCGTGTTGATCCTTGACGTGAGCGACAACCATCAACCGCGCCTGGTCGGGCAATTCACTCCCGGCGGTGCGGCGGAAGATGTACGTCTGCGCGACAACTACGCGTTCGTGACATTTTTCGATCAAGGGCTGATCGTGCTCGACATCACCGATCCGAGCACGCCGCGTGTGGTCGGTAAAATTGCCATTCCCGGCAATGCACGCGGTGTGGAACTACAAGGCAACTACGCCTACGTCGCCGCGTGGGAAGCGGGACTGCACATCATCGACATTAGCGATGTCACCCAGCCGCGCAGCGCCGGTTACTACGACACCGACGGTTCGGCCTGGGGTGTGAATGTAAATGGCGATCATGCCTACGTGCTGGACTGGTGGGGTGGCGTAAAAAGTGTCGACATCCGCACCGCGCATGCGCCGCGACTGGCGGCGCGTTACCACGCACGCGCGCCGATCCGTGATGTCGCCCTCACGCCACGCTATGCCTTGGCGGCTTCAGATACCGCTGGCTTGCAGATTTACGATATAAAAAACCCGCTGAATCCCATTTGGGTCACGGGCGTGGATCTGGCTACGGCAGCCACGGGCGTGGCGTACGCCAACGAAACCGGCTATGTCGCGACCCGCGCCGGAATCGCCGTGATCGACTTGCACGACCCGTTCAGCGCACGCGTGTCGCATGTGATCACCATGCCGCATGCGCCGAACCTGGTGCGCGCAGCGGGGCAACGGGTGTTTGTGCTGGACGACACCGGTGTGGTGTTCGAATTGGATGCCGCACGCCGCCGGTTGACCGCCGTCACGAGCGACGCGACGGATCTCTGGGTCGATGCAGACACGCTGTACATCGCACGCGGTGCGCATGGCTTCGCACGCTATACGCTCGACACGGATCAGCCGCCACGACGGGTGAATACCTTCGGCACGGCGTCGCCGGTCGTGGCCATACGTGCGCACGGCGATTTGATTGTCGCCGCCCTGCGTGACCAAACGTTGGCGGTGTTTACGCAACGCAATCACCGCGTGAAACTACGCGCACGCTACCCGCTACGCGACGCGATCCGTGATTTTCAACTGGTTGACAACGTTCTGTATGTCAGCACCGCACGCGACGAGGTGCTGGTGCTTGACTTGGCCGACGCTGCGCATCCGGTATTGCATGCCCGCTATCCCGGAGCACACCGGATCACGCGCTTCGCGGTGCGCGCAGGCCAGGTATTTTTCGCTGGTGAAAACCAACTCACCTCACTCAAATTGTTGCCGGACGTGCGCTTCACCCGCGTGACGGAAACGAGCTTTACCACAACGCTACCCATCGATGAACCGCTAGGCAGCTACGACATCGCCGTACTGAGTGCGGCAGGCGCCACGACCAGCACGCACCACAATGCCGTACGCGTGACACTGAAAACCGGCAAAAAACCGCACCTGTCCGCCGAACAATTCCAACAGCTTCTGGAACAACAAAAAGCACTGGGCAACGGTACCCGCTAGTGGCCTGCGCCGCTGGTCGGTGAAATCGCTACGCCTGCCGGAATTGCTGCCGATAAGAGTGTGAACCGGTCTGATAGAAATCCGCATCGGTTCACGTACTCTTGATACTAACGTGTTCAAAATTTTCGGGATGGCTTATGTCACTCGCAACGTTGATCGAGAACCACCTGACCGCGCACGGCATACCGTATGTTGTAGTGACGCACGGGACCGCCGGAAACGACATTGCCGAGGTGCACATACCGCCGGGAAAAACGGTCAAATCCCTGGTGCTGCAAGACCGTGACGGTTTACTGGTGGCCGT
This sequence comes from Gammaproteobacteria bacterium, assembly GCA_031421535.1. Classification (GTDB taxonomy): domain Bacteria; phylum Pseudomonadota; class Gammaproteobacteria; order SG8-11; family SG8-11; genus UBA6921. The sequence continues at coordinate 8,308 of JANOOV010000422.1, read as the reverse complement.
CATCGCCGCTGATCGCACACTTGATATCACCCGCTTGCAACAACACCTGGAACGCAGCCTTGAGCTGGTACTGCCGCAAGACTACAAGACATTATTCAAAGACCTGGCGCCAACGGCATTTTCGCCATTCGCGAAGAATTACGGGCTGCGGGTACTGATCGACGCGCCGCTGGCGGAACAGGATCTGGCATTTTTTGCAAACAGCAACCCGAATGAATACGTGCGGGTAGACCGCGACGGGTTCCGCCGCTTGCACGAAAATGCGCGCTTCGAGCTGAATTTCACGCTGCCTGCGCGCACCGCTACGACACCCGTCGCAACTCCGGCGACAGCGTTTTCGGCAAAGACCGAACGCATGAAATTCCGCGTGCAGAAAACCACGGAACTGCCGCCCATGCCGGAGATGGCGCAGAAAATTTACAGCCTTAATTCCAATCCCTACGCACGCATTCAAGACCTGGCCCAGATCGTCGCGACCGACCCGAGTTTTGCGGCGCAGATTATTCGTTACGCACGCTCGCCGTTCTACGGCTATCGCGGCAAAGTCAATTCCATACACGATGCGATTGCACGCGTGCTGGGCTATGACCTGGTGATGAACATTGCACTGGGTCTGGCATCAGCCGCACCCTTCAAACACACGCGTAGTGGTCCGCTGGGTCTGGATGCATTTTGGCGGCACGCGACCTACAGCGCGGTGCTGACCCAGTCGCTGTGCGGTCTGGTCGGCAAGGGCCCGAAGCCTCGTCCCGGCATGGCGTACCTTGCGGGCTTGTTGCACAACTTTGGTTTCCTGGTCCTGGGCCATGTCTATCCGTCCGAGTTCAAACTCTTGAACGAAGCGGTCGCCGCACAACCACAGACTGCCATCGCAGAACTGGAAATCGAAATTGTCGGTGTGTCGCATGGTGAAATCGGCGCTTGGCTGATGGAAGCCTGGAACATGCCCACTGAAATCACTACCGTCGTTCGCGAACATCACAACCTGGACTACTCAGGGCACTTCTCCGAGTACGCGCGATTGGTGCGCCTGGTCGATTTTCTGCTGAAAAAATTTGATTTAGGCGACGCGCCCAGCAGCGATCTTCCGGCTGGTCTGGCGCAGTCGCTGGGCTTAACCGACGTGCAGATCGACACTAAACTCAACAAATTACTTGAGTCGCGCGACGAGCTGGACGGCATCGCCCGCCATCTGGCCGCCTAACGTTCCCCGCAACTCCGTCCTAAACTAAGGGCGGGATGAAACCAGATCTCTACCAGGAAAACCAGTTACTGCGCCGACAACTCAAAGAGTTGTTGGCGCAGGCGCGCAAGAACGAACAAAAATTACAGCGCCTGCAAAGCTATGAATTACGGCTGCTGGGCAGCACCTCGGTGCATGAGCTGGCCCAACGGGTGGTGCAGGGCTATCGCAGTTTCGGCGGCGCGGAAATTGTCACGCTTGCGATCATCGATCCACTCTACGAAACCCGGCGCATTGTGCATGAACTCAATACCGACAGCGCAGATGCAACCCCACTGATCTTTTTTTCCAATGAAGACGTACTGAACCGCTTGTTCGGCATCTCGGTGGCGCCCAAGCTCGGCGCGTTCAAGACACGCGCGCATGCGGAATTGTTTCCGCCTGGGTCGCCTCCACCCGAAAGCGTTGCGCTGCTGCCTCTGGTACGCAATAACGAACTGATCGGCTGTTTGAATCTGGGCAGCACGCGTAAAGAACATTTCTCCGCGTTGGTACGCACCGATTTTCTGGAACGACTGGCGGCGATCGTGGCCTTGTGCCTGGAAAACTGCATCAACCTTGAACGCCTTAAACGCATCGGACTGATCGATCCGCTCACTGGAATCAACAATCGGCGCTTCTTCGATCAACGCTTGAGTGAAGAAGTTGCACGCGCGCAGCGCCATGCCATGCCGCTGGCCTGTTTGCTGCTGGACATTGATCACTTCAAGAACATCAACGACGCGCATGGCCATCCGGCGGGTGACCGGGTCCTCATCGACGTGGCGGGGTTGATGCGGGCGCAGTTACGCGGTAGTGATTTACTGGCACGTTATGGCGGCGAAGAATTCATCGCCTTGCTCACCCATACCCATCGCGACGCTGCACTTGAAATCGCGGGGCGCATTCGCACGGCAGTAGCGGGACATGACTTTATCATTCAGGAACAAGACAGTTTGCGCGTTACGCTGTCCATCGGTGTTGCGATGCTTGCGGCGCGCAGCACTAACATTCAGGAAGAAGCCACGTGTTTGGTGGCCTGCGCCGACCATGCGCTGTACGCCGCTAAACATGGCGGCCGCAACCGCGTGATGAGTTACGCGGCTGAGCCTGCTCTTGCGATATAACTCATGATGAACTCGACCACTTCCACGCGGTTAAACGCCTGTTGCAACGATTCGCCCCACACGGTGATACCGTGATCGCGGATCACCAGCGCAGAAATACGCGGTGGCGTGACCGTAAAGCGCTGTTCGATGTCGCGCGCGATGCGCGGCACGTCAAGCCAGTTGGCAAACACCGGCAAATCGATCTGCGGATTTTCCTCCCAAAGATCAAACCCCTTGAGCACTTCCAGTGGCGGCAGGCGCAACGCCGTCAGCACCGACGGCACTCGATTCACCGCGATACACGCATCCACGCTATGCACGTGCAAACACGCGCGCGCCTGCGGAAACACGCGGTAGATCGCGCGATGGATACTGGTTTCCGCCGAGGGCTGGTGCGCGGGCCGCAGCCGCTCGATAACCGTGTCGTCGTGCGCGCTGACCAGCAAAAAATCGCTGATGTCGAGCTGGCCTTTGGGCATGCCGCTGGCGGTGATCCAGAATTCCGGCGCGGCAGTGCCCTCGGCACGCACACTCAGGTTACCGGCCGTGCCCGGCATCCAGCCACGCAGGTAAAACTCGCGTGCAATCGCAGCAAGTGCGGCGCGCGGTTCGAGTTGGTCGAAGACTTTGGCCATGATTATATTTCACGAAGTTATCGGGTGGAATGAATTACCCGCTCACACGCGCTTGCAATACCGGTTCGATTGGGCTCAAATTGTACCCAATTTAGCCATGCAACTGGAGAGCAACTTAAGTGAGCGATAAAATCATCCATGTCACCGATGCCACCTTCGAAGAAATCGTACTGAAATCGAAAGAGCCGGTATTAGTCGACTACTGGGCCGATTGGTGCGGACCCTGCAAAATGATCGCGCCGATCCTGGACGAAATCGCGGCCGATTACACCGGGCGCGTGAAAGTCGCCAAGCTCAACATTGACGAGAATTCGGCCACACCGCCCAAATTCGGCATTCGCGGCATTCCGACGCTGATGCTGTTTAAAAACGGCAACGTCGAGGCCACCAAAGTCGGCGCGGTGTCCAAGTCGCAACTCACTGCTTTTCTCGACAGCAATATCTGAATACACAATAATTTTTCCGGGCACTCAAGTTATCAACCACCGCGTCGTTAACTTGAGTGTGTGGCGGGCCCGCTAGACGATGCATGGTTTGCGTGCTAGCCTACGTCCGACTAGAATGACCCAAAGCTAAAACCTATCAGGTCTCGGTCTGGCTTCCCCCGGTCAACAAATAATTCTCAGGCTCCGTCGGTTCCCAACGAAATTTTTCGTAGTCGTGTCCGCTCCCTTCGCCTTCCTTTCTGGATGTCCAATCAATGAATCTAACTGAACTCAAGCTACGCTCCCCTTCCGATTTAATAGCACTGGCCGAATCGATGAACATCGAAGGCGCCGCCCGATCCCGCAAACAAGACGTCATCTTTTCAATACTGAAATCGCTGGCGCGTAACGGTGACGACATCTCCGGCGACGGGGTACTGGAAATTTTGCAAGACGGCTTTGGCTTCCTGCGTTCCGCCGACAGCTCGTACCTGGCGGGACCGGACGACATCTATGTTTCACCAAGCCAGATTCGCCGCTTCAACCTGCGCACCGGCGACACGGTGTCGGGGAAAATTCGCCCACCCAAGGAAGGCGAGCGTTATTTCGCGCTGCTGAAAGTCAGCGAAATCAATTTTGAAGCACCGGAACACTCCAAAAATAAAGTTTTGTTTGAAAACCTCACGCCGCTCTTCGCCAACAAACGCTTGAAGCTGGAGCGTGGCAACGGCGCCACCGAAGATGTCACCCCACGCATCATCGATCTCGCCGCACCCATTGGCCGAGGCCAGCGCGGGCTGATTGTCGCACCACCCAAATCCGGCAAGACCGTGATGCTGCAAGCCATCGCGCAGTCCATCGCCACCAATCATCCGGACTGCTATTTGATTGTGTTGCTGATCGACGAGCGTCCGGAAGAAGTGACCGAAATGTCACGCTCGGTGAAAGCCGAAGTCGTCTCCAGCACCTTCGACGAACCGGCCACGCGCCATGTGCAAGTCGCCGAAATGGTGATTGAGAAAGCCAAGCGGCTGGTGGAACACAAGCGCGATGTGGTCATTTTGCTCGACTCCATCACACGCCTGGCGCGCGCCTACAACACCGTGGTGCCCAGCTCCGGCAAAGTGCTCACCGGCGGCGTGGACGCCAACGCATTGCAACGCCCCAAGCGTTTCTTCGGCGCCGCGCGCAACATCGAGGAAGGCGGCAGCCTCACCATTATCGCCACCGCGCTGGTCGATACCGGCTCGCGTATGGACGAGGTGATCTACGAAGAATTCAAAGGCACCGGCAACATGGAAATTCATTTGGACCGCAAGATGTCCGAGAAGCGCATCTACCCGTCCATCAGCATCAACCGCAGCGGCACGCGCCGTGAAGAATTGATGGTCAGCCCCGAAGATCTGCAAAAAATGTGGATCCTGCGCAAGCTGCTCAACCCGATGGATGAATCGGCCGCGATGGAGTTCATCATCGACAAATTGCGCGCAACCAAAAATAATTCTGATTTTTTTGATTCAATGAAACGTTAACAGCCATCGATCCCGCCATGCCATCGCCACGCATTTTCATTGCTCCAGTATTGCTCGTGCTACTCACGCCGGGATGTGGCGGCGAATCGTATTCGCTGTTAATGCAGGCGGCGCGCTTTGGCGACACGCAAGGCGTGGCGAAATACGCGGGCGAAGGGTTCAACGTTAACGAAAAATCCAGGCAAGGCAAAACCGCGCTGATTCTTGCCGCAAGCTCCGGCCACGCCAAAGCCGTGGAGGCGCTGATCGGCCTGGGTGCGGATGTTCAGGCCCAAGACAAGAATGGCGCGACGGCGTTGATCCTTGCCGCCACCGAAGGCCATGCCGAGGTCGTGCGTGTATTGTTGAACCGTGGCGCCAATGTGGCGGCAAAAGATCATGACGGCGGCACCGCGCTGTTAAACGCAGTATTCTTCGGCTATCGCGAAGCCGCCGCCGAATTGCTGAAATACAAGCAAGGTATTGAGGCCATCGATTTAAACGAAGCCGTGTTGATCGCCGCCGGCATGGGCCACATCGATATCCTGAAAGACATGTTGCAGAACCAAGTCAACGTCAACGTGATCGGACGCAATAACCGTACGCCATTGATGGCTGCGGTCAAATTCGGCCGCGTAGACACGGTGCGTTTGCTGGTAGACAACGGCAGCGACCCAACGCCAAAAGACAACGACGGCAGTACCGCGTTAATCGTTGCCCGGGATGCAGGCAATAAAGAAATCATCGAGATCGTAGAGAAAGCACTCGCGCCCAAACCGGCGGCTGCACCGGACACCGTGCTGACCACCGCGAAATAATTCCATTTCCAATTACGTTCGAACCATTACCACCACTTACCCGATCCCGCGTGCGGCACGCTGTGGCAGCGCTCGCAGATGAATAGCGAAAATGCCACTTTGTCGTGACATACCCCGCAAAACTCGCCGCGCAACACTTTATTCATCGACACCGGATTAGCGCCCCGGCGCGGAATAAAAATCTTCGGATGGCAATTGCTGCAATCCAGCCAACGCGTGTGTTGCAGATGCGGGAACCGCACGTGCGGCATGTCCTGGGTGTTGGTGAACAGGATATCCAGGTCCACCACCAGCATCTCGCCGCTGCCTGTCAAACTTGCGCGCGGCTCGATCAACCGCTGCTCGAGCGCCTGAACCCAATTGACTTGCGCACGACGATCCAGCGGAAAATCCTTGAGCGCCACGGTGGGGTCTTGCAACACCGCAATCGCCTCGTTGTTCGCGTCATGCTTGCCGTCGTCATACAAGGTTTCAACCGGCTTTATGGTGACGATGCGCAGTTCTTTACGCGGCGGATCGGGAATCAACTTCGGTGGTGGCTGAGGTTCGCTGGATGCAGCGCCGGGAGGGACACTATCGCTGTCGGTTACATTCTCCTCGGAATCCGCACGCGAAGTCTGCGCTTGGCAGCCCGACAATAGCGCGGCAAAACATAACCCGATCACGGCTTGCCAAAAGTGCGTGGTTCGCATGTCGCTTATTCCAAGTAGCATTCAAAGGAAGACAAGGCGGCGGACCGCAGACAGTACATGACTACGGCAAGGGCCGATGATTCCCACCGCGCTGGCTCTGCGCGGGGAGGGGACAACGCAGTATTCCTTTGAATGCTACTTGGAATCACCACCATTTCTTCGGCGACTTTGCGTGCGGCACGCTATGGCAGCGCTCGCAGATCCACAATGAAAACGCCACCTTGTCATGGCAGCGTCCGCAGAATTCACCCGACAAAATTCCATCCATCGACACATCGTTGGCGCCGCGACGCGCAATGAAAATGTCCGGGTGGCAATTGCTGCACGCCAGCCAGCGCGTATGCGCCACATGCGGGAAACGCACCCACGGCATGGAGCCGGTGTCGGTAAACAGCACGTCCATATCGACCACCTCCATCCCCTCCCCACCATTGAGCGTCTCGCGCGGCTGGATCAGGCCGTGATCAAGTGCGGTCACCCAGTTCACGCCGCCGCGTCGGTCTTGCGGAAATTTCGCCAGGGAATCACCCGGTTCTTGCAGCGATTTGATGGCCGGGTTTTCAGGGTCATGAATGCCGTCGTTGCGCAATGGCTCGACCTGAACGGTGTCGGCGAATGAGCGATGGTCGTTAAACCGTTTGCCCAGTCCCGCGCCGCCGTCCACGACATAGAGCGCTGCGCGTGAATTGGGTTTGATTGCCGCAGTAGAATTGTCCGCACACGATCCCAACAACATCACGGCGCTGCAACCGGCACCCGCGATGGACAGCCGCAATAATTTTATCAAGCGCCGCATCAGTACTTCCCGCCCGCAGCATCCAGAAGCTGCAGGACATCGTTTTGGCCTTCCATCTTGGCTATTTGCATTGGCGACCGCCCGCTGGGATCGCGGATATTGATCGATGCGCCACGGGCAAGCAGCGACTTCACCACCGCAACATGCCCGCGGTGGACCGCCCAAAACAGCGCGGTCCAGCCGTTTTCATCAATCGCGTTGATATTGGCGCCACGCTCGATCAACAGATTCACCACTTCCACGTGCCCTTTAGTTGTAGCACGAACCAACGGCGTGCTTCCGCTTGCGTCGTGCGCATCGACTTTTGCGCCGGCATCAAGCAGCGCGCGCGCCGTCTCCACCTGACCTGCGCGCGCGGCATGCATCAAGGCCGTCCAGCCGTATTTATTTTTCTCTTCGAGGGCTGCACCTGCTGCTATTGCGGCTTTGACCTGCGCGGTGTCACCCTCTTGCGCCAACTTCATGAGCGGAGTATTGCCGTCGCAACCGGCAAGAACCATCGCCGCAACAAAAATCCACACCCACGTTTTTTTCATGCTCCCACTACCCTTCCCGATAAGGGCACCATCATAATGACTGATGCTTTGTTCTACAATTGATCCGCCCATCTAAATCAAGACAGCACACTATGCCAATGTTCGAATGCCCGCACTGTAACCAACCGAGCCTGACTCTGAAACAGAAACTGCTCACCGGCAAGTGGGCGGATGTCATTTGTCCACGCTGCGGCGGACGCAGTTGCGCCTACCCCATCCTGATGGCCGTGCTGTATTTTTGTTACACGTGGGACGTGATGCTGTTTGGCTATCTCACGGTGCACGAAACCAGCGTTGTGTACTTGTGCGTCATGCTCGGCGGCTGGGTGCTGCTGGAACTCTTCAGCCTCAGTCTGCCGTTGGCGCGCATGAAACCGAAATTACCCGCCCCATAATTCCATTTCCAATTCAAAACGAGACTAGCAGCCTGTCGGACTTAGGTGGTGTGGAGCGACGAGTGCATGGACGCACGAGGTAGAGCAATGCATGGAGCAATTGCCGGAACAGTGGGAGAGCGAGGACAGAACAGCGCAAATTTGAGGCGAATAGTGATTCTATTCAACG
>JANOOV010000421.1:0-3888 GCA_031421535.1 Gammaproteobacteria bacterium | reverse complement strand
GGCTTCGAGGCTGGCTTTGGCCGGGCCCATGACGTTGTAATTCGGCACGGCGCGCTCGGCGCCCAGATAGCTCAGCGTCAGCAGCGAACCGTTGCGGCCCTGCATCAGCGCGCGGCCCGCTTTGGCGAGTGCGACGAAGCTGTAGGAGCTGATGTCGTGCGCCAGTTGCGAACCGGCGCGCGTCGCGTGTTCGACATAATCGCCTTCCAGTTCTTCACGCGGCGCGAACGCGGCCGAGTGTACGATAATGTCAAGACCATCCCAGTGTTGTTTCAGGCCGGTGAACACGGCGGCGATCTGTTCGTCGCTGCCAAGATCGCAGGGCAGGGTGAGGGTGGAGTTGCATTCCTTGGCAAATCCTTCCACGCGCTGTTTGAGTTTATCGTTCTGGTAGGTGAACGCCAGCTCCGCGCCCTCGCGATGCATGGCGTGGGCGATGCCCCAGGCGATCGAGCGATTGCTGGCGATACCGACGATCAGTGCGCGTTTGCCTTGCATGAAACCCATGGTGTCTTCTCCTTCAAAAAATGAGCGTTCATTGTAGTGAACACGCTATTCAATTGGAAATCGGCATTGATTTGATCGGTGTATGGAGTGCGGGAGCTTGCTCCCGCCTTGAAAGCGGCGGCAAGCCGCCGCACTCCATAAGCAGGATTTGTCTTGCGCATTCCACGCCGCTGCGCACCGCACCTTCGAGCGTCGCCGGGTAGCCGGTATTGGTGTAGTCGCCCGCCAGCCACAGGCCGCGTACCGGTGTGGCATTCGCCGGTCGCAAAGCGTTGATGCCGACGCGACACGCAAACGTCGCGCGTTTTTCGCGGATCACCATCGAGCTGTAGGGTGCGGGCCACGCGGGATAGCGTTGTGCGATTTCCTTGCATACGTGCACGGTTAATTCCTCGTTGCTTAAATCCATATGTGCGCCGCGCGCGCTGATTACCGCTGCCATCAAGCCGTGTTGATCGCAATGCGCGCGGTCGATCAACCATTGTGTGAGCGTGCCGGTGAAGCCCACCATGTCGGTGTCCAGCGTCACGTGTGCGGGATAGCGCAAATACACCGTGCAGATCGGTTCGTAATTGAGTTGTTCCAGATTGCGCGTGATGGTTTGTAACGGCGCATGCGGCGCGAGCAATCGCGCCGTCGCGTAAGCCGGTGTAGCCAGTACGACGTGCGCGCTTGAGTGCAGTTGTTGGGTAGTTGCCGCCGCTTCGATGGCGTCGTTCACGATACGCAATTCACTGACGCGCTCGCCGAGGATGACGCGGCCACCGTGTTGCTCAACGTATTCCAATGCCGGGGCCGGAAACAGTTGTCCTAGGTCCGTCGCGGCGAACAGCAGGTCGCTGTCGGCGCGCCGCCGCGCAAACGCGTCGCGCAACACCGCAAGAAATACCTGCGCGGAGGCTGCATTTATAGGCGTATTCAGCGTCGCCAGACACAGCGGTTCCCACAGACACTCAATCAAGCGCGGGATTTGGCGATGCTGCGCGAGCAACTGCGCAAGACTGATGTCTTGCGTGAGTTGAAAACGCCGCCACGCCAACGCGACACAAAAACGCAACGCATTGCGACGTTCGCTTGCGCTGATACCGCGCGCGTTGAGCAAGGCGGCCACCAGATGCAGTGGAGCGGGCAGGTGGGGTGCCGTGAGTGAAAATTCTTCAGCCGCTGTATGCATGCGCAGTTGCAGACGCCGCCGCACGATCGGGGGCGCGTGCGGTGCGTGCACCCGCGTGAGCAAGCGCAAAGTTTCGCGGTAAGCACCGATCATCAAATGCTGGCCGTTATCGACCCGCTCGGCATCGAACGCGACACAACGTGCACGTCCACCCAGTTGCCGGGTCGCTTCGAGCAAAGTGACAGGAACACCGTGTTGACATAATTCAACTGCGGTCGCAAGTCCGGCCCAACCGCCGCCGACGATGATGACGTTCGTCATTGTTCAAAACCGTAGGGTGGGCACTGCCCACCCTACGGACTGAAAAAAGGTTGGATTTACACCTCCTTCCCCCTGCGAAGGGGGAAGGTTGGCGACTGCATGCGACCGCCATGGATGGCGGAAGGTAGAGCAACGCAGGGAGCAGGTTGCCGGGATGCAGGAGGTAGAGCAACGCAGGAGCAGTTGCCGAAGATGGGGGTCGATCATATGAACTACCCCCATCCTGGCCTTCCCCCTTCCAGGGGGAAGGGATTCGTTGTTTTGATAGTTGCGGTTATTTGGGACATCCATTGAGTGGAAAGCTTCATGTCGGATGCGACATCGCTAGACCTGCAAGATAGCGGCGCTTCTCGCGCCGTGCCGTCGACCATGCGATCCAGAATTTACGTATTCCCGACAGGCGCACACGCTGTTCAAGCACGTGAAAACCGTCGCGTTCAATCGCGTTGAGCGTTTCAGAATAAACCGCCGCCATGATGAGCCCGCTGCGTTGCTTGTAGCGATCAACTTCGGGCAGTGCAGCGAAAGCGCGCTGGTAATACTCGCGCGCGCGTTGCGTTTGAAACCGCAGTAGCGTGATCAACGCATCGCTGCTGTGTTGCGCATGCAGGTCCGTAATGTTGACATTAAACCGCGCCAGTTCATCACGTGGCAGATATACGCGTTGCAAGGCCGCGTCCTCGCTCACGTCGCGAATAATATTGGTGAGTTGAAAGGCGAGACCAAGCTGTTCGGCGTATTCAAGCGTGCGCGGGTCGTCATAACCAAAGATTTGTGCCGCGAGTATGCCCACGACGCCCGCGACGCGGTGACAGTACACACGTAGTTCATCGAAGGACTCGTAACCGGCGTGATCGAGATCCATCGCCATGCCGTCAATAATGTCGAGCAGGTGTTCTCGTGACAGCTTGAAGCGTGGGATGTGTTCAGCCAATGCACGCGCCACCGGATGTTGCGGCACACCCTCGTACACCCGCGCGATCTCGGCGCGCCACCAAGCCAGCTTGGTTCGCGCAACCGCGACTTCACGCGCTTCGTCCACAATGTCATCCACTTCGCGACAAAATGCATACAGCGCCGTGATCGCGCGGCGCTGCTCGTCGGGCAAAAACAGAAAGCTGTAATAGAAACTCGATCCGCTTTTGGCCGCACGTTGTTCGCAGTATTGATCGGGAGTCATGGCGCTGCTACATTTTCCCGTCGCGCAGCGTCAGCACCTCAAAGCCGTCTTCGGTTACCAGGATGGTGTGTTCCCACTGCGCCGATAACGAGTGATCCTTGGTGACCACCGTCCACGCATCGGGAAGTTCGCGGATGCCCGCCTTGCCTGCGTTCACCATCGGCTCCACGGTGAAACACATACCCGGCACCAGTTCGAGACCACTCCCGCGCTGGCCGTAGTGCAGCACTTGCGGCTCTTCGTGGAACCCACGCCCAATCCCATGACCACAATACTCGCGCACCACCGAGAACCGGTTGGCCTCTACAAGTTGTTGGATGGCATGCCCGATATCGCCGAGTTTCGCGCCGGGGCGTATCGCTTGAATCCCTTTAATCATTGCCTCGTGAGTGAGTTCGACCAAGCGCCGCGCCAGCACGCTAGGTGTACCCACGTAGAACATGCGACTGGTATCGCCGTGAAAGCCCTCCTTGATCACCGTGACATCAATGTTAAGGATGTCACCGTTTTTCAGCAGCTTGTTCCCCGGAATGCCGTGGCACACCACATGGTTGACCGAAGTACAAATCGCCCCGGTAAACGGCGGCTTTGAACCGCCTGCGGTGTACCCGATTGTCGCGGACGTGCAGGCTAACGGACCCAGGATATATTCGCGGCAGATGCGGTCGAGCTCACCGGTCGTGATGCCCGGTTTGACGTGAGCTTCGATCATGATCAGGACTTGAGCGGCGGCTTGACCGGCGGCGCGCATGGCCTCGCGCTCGGC
>JANOOV010000420.1:0-15071 GCA_031421535.1 Gammaproteobacteria bacterium | reverse complement strand
CACCATGCCTTCGAGCATCTGACCGACGCCGAACACCAGGGCCACCCAGATCAGCGGCATCCACTCCTGAAATTGCAGGTACGCAGCGATGCCCGCCAGGACGATGCCGGTAATAAAGCCAAGATACGGCACGAAACTCACCAGGCCCGCGATCAAACCGATGAGAAACGCAACATCCAGGCCGACGATCCACAGACCCAGCGTATACACACCGGCCAGCGTGGACATCACCAGTAATTGTCCGCGCAGAAATGCACCCAGGACGCCATCCGCTTCTCCGGCCATGCGCGCGACGGTGGCTTCGATTTTGCGCGGCAGTAATTCGTGGATGCGCGCCACCAGCCGGTCCCAATCGCGTAACAGATAAAATGTCACTACCGGGATCAATACGCCATTGACGAGCCACCCCAGCAACGCCAGCCCGGAGCTCGACGCCGACGCAAACAACATCGCCGCCAAGCCGCCCGCGTCCTGCCAATGCGCCATCAAGGTTTGTTTGAACTGGGCGAGATTCAAGCTGCGGGCGTCGATACCCATGGTGCGCGTCACCCACGGCGCCAGCGTGAATTGCACCCAGTCCACAAAGGCAGGCCACTGGGCGACTACGGTACTGATTTGCTCCTCAAGCACCGGCACCAGCAACAAGGCTCCCGCCAGCAGCAGCACGCACAACACGGCGAACACCAACACCACGCCTGCGGTACGCGGCCAGCGGCGCGCTTCCAGCGCGTCGACCAGCGGATCACCCAGATAGGCCAGGGTCGCGGCGACCAAAAACGGCGTGAGAATCGGCGCCAGTAAATACAGCAATACGCCAACGAGCGTCGCGCTCGCGAGTACCAACCATTTTTGCGAATCGCTCATTTCGATGCGCGCCAGGCACTGCGCCCCCAGGTCCACACGTAATCAACGCCGCTCAGTAATGTCGTCGCCAGCACAATCCACCAGCCGATCTCGATCATCCACATGCGCGGGAAATCGAATACCTGCGCGAGCACGATGCCGAACACCAGCACCAATTGCATCAGCGTATTCAGCTTGCTGACCAGCGTCGGCGCCATATCAAAATGCCCGATGGAAACGTAATAGGCGACGCCGCCGGTGACGATGGCGATATCGCGCGCCAACACCGCGACCACCAACCACGCGGGCACCAGCGCCAGATAGCCCAGGGAAAGAAATGTCACGACCAGCAGCAGCTTGTCGGCCAACGGGTCGAGTACCGAGCCCAGCTGGCTGGTCCAGCCGTAGTGTTTGGCGAGAAAACCATCCAGCGCATCCGAAGCACCGGCGATGGAGACCAACAGCAACGCAATGTCAAAGTCGTGCTGCAACAAAGACCACGCCAACGGCACCACCAGAACGATACGCAGTGCGGTAATCAGATTGGGCAGGTGCTGCAGGATCATCGCATTAAACGAAACCGCACCACCGCATCCGCACCCGCACCCGCAGCAGCGTCTGCGGGCAGCGGCGCCAGGGTCGTGCCTAAACGAATATCGCTCGTCAGCCGCTGCACTCCGCCTTGTGCTTCGACGCGGAATATCAGATTCAACCCCTCCACGCGCAACAATTGCAAACGCGCAACTGAGGCCAGCGAGCCAAGGTACTTGGTCACTCGCGCGTACTCTTCCAGGGTTTGCACATCGTTGACCTGCAACGACCAGCTACCGTCGGTCGTCGTGGTTCCGGCCGCGTTGTAACGTGCAACCAGCGAATCGATGGCGGTTTGCAATCCGTCGAGCACGGCGGCGTCGCGCGTTTCGCCCGGCGTCGTCCACGCCTGACGATCCTCCTGCTCGTAAAAAGACCAGGTGCTCAACCAGGCCCCATTGCGCAATTCGACTTTACCTACCAGCACCGCCTCAGACCGGTAGCGGGCCGAGATACGCAACACCTCTTCGGGTGACGCATTCCAGGGGTCAACGGTTTTCACATTGACCAGATCGCCCGCATCCAGAGTGGGTAGCAACAACGGCACACCGCGCGATTTCGCCACCGCGTCGATGAACTGCTTCCATTCCGGCTTATTGTCAACACCCACGATAGAGCGCTCATTTTGTTCGCGCACATCCAGCCACAACAACAGCGCCGGGCGGGCGCTACCCCAAATCGCAACGCCGCTGGGGCGCAGGACACGGTTGAGCGCATCGCGATCAAACCGCACCCACAACATGCGTACAGGAGGTTGTGGACTACGCTGTCCCGGCAACGGCGCGGCATTGCGATACACAAACTGCTGGACATACTGCGGCGCGGTATTTACCAGCTCGGCAACCCCCGGCAACGCACCGACCGCACGGTTACCCGACACTTTTACCAGCACCTCGGCCAAAGCGGCGCGCATTGCATCTTGCCGCAACGCAACATCTTGCCCAACCACCGGAACTTCCGCCTCATAGAGTCCGGCAACTTCAACAGCAGGCGCGCTGACACTGGTGCACAGCGCGCACCACATCAGCAACCCGCGGAATTTAGTTTCGTTCATCATCTGGATCGTCATCGCATGTGTCCCTGCATGGCAGCGACGCTGAGTTTACACGGCTGTCGTTGCAGATGGCGAGGCCCACACGCCATGACCGGGCACTCAGATCGCCCCTACGACGCGACTAAAAAACTTTCGCGGTAGCTCCCGTTACCAGCGTGCCCAGGCGCTGCGGAAAGGTCAGGCCGTTGGAGATAAATACAGCACACCATTCGAAACTGCATAAAAAAGCCGCCGGGCGCAGGAGCACCCGGCGGCTGAAATGTTACGACAAGCAACTATTTGGGTTACGGGCAGTTCAATGTCGTCGCCGCTGTCTTGCCGACCGTGCCGCACAGCGGTTGCATGACCGGGAAACCCAAGGTGCCGGTGGTGCTCGGCAGTGCGTCCACCAAACCGATGCGATTGAGCGGCAGGTTCGTCGCGTTGACTTCGCCACCGAGCGACTCAAGATATTTCTCGATAATCACCGTCAGGTCGATGGGGTCGCCATCCACCACCGGCTTGTTATCCGCACCGGTCATGATGCTGTTGTCGGCATTCCGCTTGTAAACCGGATTGCCGTCGCCGTCCAACGCGGCCGTGCCGTCGGCTTTCGCATTCACCGGCAACAGGTACGCGGCATCGGGACTGCCGACAACCGTGGACTTACCTGTTGGGTAACAGTTGTTGCAGTTATTGATGGTGTTGGGGCTCTGCGCGTACCAGTAACCCGACACTGTGAACAACCCCGCCTTGAAATGTTGATTGACGGTGAAGTTCGTTTTGGGCTGGTTGGGCGTGCCGTTCAGGTACTGCCAGCCATCCGGGTTCAGCAGGAATGGCGTATAACCGCAGGCGGTGAGGGGAGCAGCACCACAGTTGCCCGCGTTGTTGATGGTCCCGGAATAATTAGCACCCACCTGGGCCGCCGTATAAGAGGCTTTCCAGTTGGCCGTGTACACACCGTCGGTTGCGTTGGTGATGGTTGTTTCGTAGCGCGTACCCAGGTCAGCAACGTTACAAGCTCTTGACGTGATTTCCGCAGGCGGCAAGTCTTTGCAGAGCATTTTCACTTTTAACGAACGTGCCCGTGAGGTGTTGGTGGGCGGAGATGCGGTGAGGGTATTGTCAGTGTTGTAAACCACATTCGTCAGGAAGTACGGCGCGAAGTTGAAGGAAATCCCGCCATTGCCGCTGTACGCAAACAACCAGCCGCCACCCCAACCTTCCGGGCTGCCCGCCAGCCCTTTAACCGGCAGGCCTGCGCCGGGAGAGACGTTTTCATTGGCACCGCCGGGCGCGAAGGCGAGGTTATTGTAGCGAGGCAGCGGTATCACCGCTGTATTCGGATTGGAGCTGAACACCGCTTTCGACGAATTATCGATCTGGTTACGCAACTGGTTCGCGCTGATGCGCGAAACCTTACCGACGCGTGGACCAATGGGCACGATGTGGAACAGATCGTTGCGCGTGATCGGGCCGGGGGCAACGTGGGTTCCGTAGCGGAATCCGCGTACGGTGGACAAATCGGATTGCGCCCACCAACGAATAGCATCGGCGACGAAGTCATGCGAGCTGCCTTCAATAACCGCCGGCATGTCTTCATGTGAGTAGTTGCTGCGATGCAGGCCAATCGTGGTTGAACCGACAACCGCACTCAGCGGACCATTCAAATAGGTGCCGCTGAAGGGATTGACATGCGTGTTTGCAGTAAAACCTTCGTTGAACGGAAAGCTTACACGTGCTACTTTTTTGGCCACCTTCTTGTCTTCCTTGATACGGTCGTCGATGCGGTGCGCGACGTGATTCATGGTCACCAGACCATTATCCACCGACAGCGTAATCTCACCGACCAAGGTGCCGTCCTGGCCGGACTCGATGATCCAGGTCTTGTTGCCGACGGCATCGATGACTTCAATCGGTAACAGCACTTCTTCGTGCATGTCTGAGTTCAGGATCAGGTCGATGTGTTGATCTGCGCCCAGGCTCTTGACGAGCTGGATATTGCGGCCAATTTCGATTTCTGAAAGCAGCACGACCACATCAACGAGATGTACGGTACGCAGTTCTTTGGCGAATTTTGGAGCTTCGTTGGAGCAATCGGTGAACGACAGCCCTTCGGTGACCCATTTGCCGACGACTTGCGGGCCGCGGCTGGTAGTGCAACCCAGAATGCCGATCTTCACGCCATTAACCTTCTTGATCGTATACGGCGGCAGCACGCGCTGGCCGTTTTCGGTGTACCACTGCGCGTAGGTGTCATATTCAGCTTGCGACACATTGGAGTCTTGCGCGGTGTCCAATGCCGTTGGATCTTTCGGCGCGGCGGGATCCAGGCTGGCGACATACAAATTCGACGCCACCCCACCCCAGCGCGTATCGAACGACTTAGCCTTGACTCTACCTGCAGCCGGCTCCGGAAGTATCGGCAGGTTCGAATTCAAATCAGTTGCAAACAATTCCTTGAAGCGCTCGGGGCCGTAAACGAAGTCCCAGTTCCCCGGTGCGTAGCCGTCGATGCCGAGCATGTCAACAACGTCGACCAAGGCCTGACCACGCGTGTAGAGCGCTTCGCCGGAACCTTGAATGGTGTCGCCGGTATGCAACACGAGCGTTTTGCCAGCGCCGCCTTTACCAGACTGAATCTCTTCAATTTTGGTTTTAATACGCGCCAGGCCACCCACCATTTGACCGGGGTAGTCCGCAGTACTGCGCAAGTTGGGACGTGGCGTCAGATGACCATGAAAATCACCCGTGTGAATGAGGGTGATTTGACTGCCTGCGTAGACTGATGTGACCGCCACAGCGCTCAGCGCTGCACCAAGCAAGAACTTCTTCTTGAATTGCATAGGCACTCCTGCAAAGTTTTTGATTTTCGAAGTAACCATTTGAATCAATACCGGAGCACCTATTGTTTAGCCCGCATACCGGCAACATCAAATAACAAATCGCACTTAACCCAACCACCCCCCTGGCAATACGACAAACACACGCATGGGCGTACCTCGCTGGCAACCCGTTTATTACTGCTCCAATTCACAGTTCCATAATTTTTGGATCTGCGGTTGTCTGCGGTATGTAACCCGCTTTGCTTTTCAGAAGCCTGCGTCGAACAACGAGAATTTGCGCGTCACCAACCCAATCGCTACCATAGCGCATCTCAATTTTGGTACCCGCCGTGAATGTAAAAAACGATCCGCCTTCCACTCTCACTTATAAAGACGCTGGCGTGGACATGGACGCAGGCGACCGGCTGGTTGATAACATCTCTCCGTTTGCCGCCAAGACCAAACGCCCGGGCGTGCTCGGCGGCTTGGGCAGTTTCGGCGCGTTGTTCGAAGTGCCGATTCACCGCTATAAACAGCCGGTGCTGGTGTCGGGCACCGACGGCGTGGGCACCAAGCTGTTGCTGGCGCTGGCAATGAAAAAGCACGACACCATCGGCATTGATCTGGTGGCCATGTGCGTGAACGACGTGCTGGTGCAGGGCGCCGAGCCGCTGTTCTTTCTCGACTACTACGCTACCGGCAAGCTTGATGTGGACGTGGCGACCGAGGTAATCAAGGGCATCGCGCACGGCTGTGAATTGGCGGGGTGCGCGCTGGTGGGTGGCGAAACCGCCGAGATGCCCGGCATGTACGCGGCGCATCACTACGATCTGGCCGGATTCGCGGTCGGCGTGGTGGAGAAAGACAAAATTATCGATGGCAGTTGCGTGCGCGTGGGTGATCGCATCATCGGCATCGCATCGTCGGGGCCGCATTCCAACGGCTTCTCGCTGATTCGCAAAATCCTCGAACGCAGCCAGGCGGATTTACGCACGCCGCTGGGCGACACCACGCTCGGCGCAGCACTGCTTGCGCCGACGCGGATTTATGTCAAGCCCGTGCTGAAATTGCTGGAACATGTCGCGGTCCACGCGCTGTGTCACATCACCGGCGGCGGCCTGCTGGAAAATTTGCCGCGCGTCTTACCCGACGGCACCGCCGCGCAGGTGCGCAGCAATGCCTGGCAACGACCGGCGGTATTCGATTGGCTGCAACGCCACGGCAACATCGACAGTGTGGAAATGCACCGCGTGTTCAATTCCGGTATCGGCATGGTCGTCATCGTCGCCGCCAATGATCTTGACATCACGCTGGACTCCCTCAGCGCACAGGGTGAAACCTGCTACGTCATCGGTTCGGTGGAACACATCGGCGCGGACGGTCAACCGGTCGTCATCAGCTAAATGGTGGACGTACGTTTGCCGCTGCCGGTCGTGGTATTGATTTCCGGCAACGGCACTAATCTGCAAGCCATCATCGACGCCCAGCAGCACGGTACGCTGCACATTGAAATTCGCGCGGTGATCAGCAATCGCGCTGACGCGTTCGGGCTTGCGCGTGCGCGCCGCGCCGGAATCCCCACAGTCGTGGTAGATCACACCCAGTTTGCCAGCCGTGCGGAATTCGACCGCGCCCTGCAAACCAGCATCGACACCAGCGGTGCACAGTTGGTGATCCTTGCCGGTTTCATGCGCATTCTCACAGCGGATTTCGTACAGCATTTCCTCGGCCGCCTGTTGAACATTCACCCCTCACTGTTACCCAGGCACCGTGGCTTGCACACGCACGCGGGCGCGCTTGCGGCACAGGATGCGCAGCACGGCGCGAGCGTGCACTTTGTCAGCGCCGAACTGGACGGCGGCCCGGTGATCGCCCAGGCACAGGTGCCGGTGCTGGCGCACGACACCGCAGCGACACTCGCAGAACGCGTGCGTGCGAAAGAACACGTCATTTATCCTTTGGTCATCGACTGGTATGCACGCGGGCGGCTGCATCTGGAAAACGGCAAAGCGGTGCTGGACGGGCAGGCGCTGGCTACGCCGAGGCGGATCGATTCATGAGCTATGGCTCACTGTACGCAAGCCGATATACCATGAACATCATGCGTAACTTTACACCCCACCTCTGTCTGTGGATCATCACCGCGCTGTTCGCGCCACCCGCACTTGCCGAAGACGCCGAGCTTGCGCGCAAGATGCGGGCGCTTGATGAGCAAACGCAAAAACTGAAACGTGAAGTCCTGGAACTCGGGCGCAGTCTTGCCAATCTCGCCTGGGTGGGCGGTGTTAAACCCGGCAGTGATCCATCGGACAAAAACGCCCGCTTCAATCTCAAGACCCTCAGCGACGAAACCGTGCGCATGGGCCAGTCACTGACCAGCCTGGAAGACGGCGCGCTCGCTCCACCCGGGATTCAACTGGTGGTGTTCGCATCCCTGGACGCAGGCGAGAGTTTTGAGTTGCGCGAAATTACACTGAACATTGACAACAAACTGGTCGCCCGCCGCAGCTACCTGCCGGAAGAAGTAGCGGCCTTGCGCCAGGGCGGCGCGCACCGCCTCTACATCGGCAGCCTGCCGGAAGGAACCTACCAGATCACCGGCAGCGTCATGTTCGGAACCAAGTCGCCACAGACCACTACGTTTCTGACTCCCGTTGTTAAAACCGCGAATCGCAAGACACTGGAAGTTCATGTATTGAACTTCCTCGGTGGCACCAGCGTGAGCACCAAGGAGTGGGACTAAGCCATGTCCCGCACACTCACTGCGGTCGCGTTGCTGACCCTGTGCGTCGCGTCGGCGCACGCCGCCGACATGCCGGGGAAATGGGGTGAGTTAAAAAGTCCGTACCTGCGCGAAGCGCGGTACGATTTTGCACAGAACAAATATTTTTCCGCCATCGGCCATCTGCTGGCCGAACGCTGGCGCCCCGCGCTCCAGTCCGAAAAAACCAAGACCGAGCTGATGCTCGCCTACTCGTATCTTGCTTACGGCATGCATGCCGAGGCTGCAACGCTGCTGCAGCAACTGCCGCAAAACGCCCTGACGGACGAGTTACGCAATCAGTTCCTGCTGGAGCTCGCCAATGCGCGTTACCAGCGCGGCGACATGCTGGGCGCCATTAAAGCCGCGCAAAAAATTTCCGGTGATATGAACCTGGCGTTGCGCCACCGCAAAATCGGCTTCGACGCCATTGTGTTGTTGAAGCAGAAACAAACCGATCAAGCCGTGGACTTGTTGCGCACACTCAAAGGCGAATCCGAGTGGGTTACCTTCGGTTACTACAATCTGGGCGTCACGTTGCTACGTGCCGAGCGCCGCGCGGAAGCGGAAGAATGGCTGAAAAAAGTCGCCGCCAACACCTACCCCGACGCCGAATCACGCGCACTGCGCGACCGTGCCAATTACATTCTGGGTTTTAGCGCGCTCAAGGCGCAGGCCACGTTGCAGGCGAAAAATTATTTCCAGCAAGTGCCGCTCGACAGCCCGTTCTCCAACCGCGCGTTGTGGGGCATGGGGCTCACCTTCCAGACGTTGCGCGAACCCAAACAAGCCCTGGCCGCGTGGCTCGAATTGTCGCGACGTAACCCTGCCGACCGTTCCGTGCTTGACGGCTTGCTGGCGATTCCGCACGCCTACGCCGAACTGGGCGGCTTCGACCAGTCGGTAAAGCAATATCGTATTGCGCTGGAAACCATTCAGGCGGAAATAAAACATGTCGAAGCCGCCATTGAGCAGGTACGCACCGGCGGGTTGCTCAACGTCATTGTCGACAACATCACCCAGGCGCGCAGCGAGGCGTTTAACGAGTACCAGAATTTTCCGATCGGGCCGGAGTCGCGCTATTTTGCCGGGCTCTACGAGAGCCACTCGTTTCAAACCGCGCTGCGCAATTACCGCGACCTGCGCCTGATGGAACAGCAACTGCAACGCTGGGCGGGCGCAATTTACGGTATGGAAAATTCGTCGGACACCTTTAAAAAAGTGTACGTTGATCAAATTGCCACCAAGCAAACCAAGCTGGTCACCGCCGCTGCGGAAATGAAACAGTACATCGCCAGACTGGCGCTGGCCGAGCTGGAAAACCGCCTTGCACGTTTGCGCGGATACACGACCAATGCTTTATTCAAGCTTGGCCAGATGTATGACCGCGACTCGCTGCGCTGAAACGAACGACTATCCTGGTCGTGAAAATCGACGTTAAATTCCTGCTCGGCGTGCTGATTTTTCTGGGCTGTGTGGCCGCCGTGCAAATCTATTATGGCTGGGGACGCATGCTCGCCCCGTGGCGGGAAATCGCGCCGCTCGCGCTACTTTCGGCGCTGATGTTGACATTTATCTCCTACGCCTTGCGCAGCGTGCGTGTGTACGACTACTTTCACGTGAGTCTGCGCGGGCGCTTCACGCTGTGCCTCAAGCTCACCTTGCAACATAACCTGTTAAACAATTTACTGCCGATGCGCAGCGGAGAGATCAGCTTTCCAGTACTGATGGCGCGTTATTTTGCGGTTCCGGCCACGGCGTCAGTCCCGGTGTTGTTGTGGTTTCGGCTGATGGACTTGCACACCCTCGTCACTCTTGCGCTGCTTGCCGTCGGCGATGCGTGGCTTGCACAAGCCACCCTGTTACCCGTCACGCTGCTGTGGGTGGTGCTGCCGTTGGCGGCTTACTTTGCGCATCATCGACTGGCGCACAAATTCACCGATGCGTCACACGGTGGCAGAAAATTCATTGCGAAGCTTCTGGCCAGTTTGCCGCAGACCGCGCGCGAGTTCTGGCGCGCCTGGCTGTGGACCTGGGTCAACTGGCTGGTCAAGCTCGGCGTATTCGCCTGGGTGTTTCAATTGTTCGCGCCGGTCGCGTGGCCGGTCGCGGGGCTTGCTGCAATCGCCGGTGACCTGACCAGCGTGTTGCCGATCCACGGCATCGCCGGTGTCGGCACCTACGAGGCCGGGGTCGTGGCGGCATTGCTGCCGTTTAAAGTTGCGCCGGAGATCGCACTGGCAGCGGCAGTGAACCTGCACTTGTTTCTGTTGGGTTCAACGATGCTGGGCGGCTTAATTGCGGTGTTTTTACCGGGACGTAAAACTGCCGGGGTTTTGGATTGACAAGAAAGCCTGGCAGAGGAATCTGTGCCGGATCGTAAATTTAGCGCGCGGACATAACGCGACTGCTCTGGCGGCTGGGCCAAAACTACAAGAATCGTCGAATACTTTTACAGCTAGCACAAAGGGAGCATGCGGAGTTTATGTAAAACATGGGGATGCGTAGTTGGCCCGAACAGTGCTTAGACGTAACTGTAGAATTTAACCTTGATGTAGATGTTCGGAGAAACCATGAAACGTATTACGAACCTTGCCGCCTCAATGGCACTTGCAACAACTACCCTGCTGGGCGCGCAGCAAGCCCAAGCTCTGGCCATCAGTATCAGTGATGGCGTAAACACCATTTCCGCTTCGGACACCAACAACGACGGCTTTGTGTTTTTAAACACCGCCATCGGCGCATGGAATTTCAACGTTGTATCCGGCTTGGC
Organism: Gammaproteobacteria bacterium; assembly: GCA_031421535.1. Taxonomy (GTDB): domain Bacteria; phylum Pseudomonadota; class Gammaproteobacteria; order SG8-11; family SG8-11; genus UBA6921. Next base: position 4,242 of record JANOOV010000420.1, on the reverse strand, counting down.
GAATCCCGCAATCGGCACCCCACAAATTTATGGCTTGCATTTAAACTCGCTGGTCAGCGGTGGCACGGGAACCCTGACGGTAATGATTACGGACACAAACTTAACCAAGTTGGACGCTCCGTTCATGACTTCGTTGGGCGGCACGACGGGTGGGAACGCATCATTCGCCACCTATCTGAGCGCGAGCAACACGGAATTCAGCCTCGACACGTTACTGTCCTCGGCCGGGCCTTATAGCGGCGCTTTTTCCGGCACGAACTCAGGCAACTTCAGCGGGCTGATCAATCCGTATTCGATGACCTTGGTCGGCCACATCACGCATGGTCAAGCCTGGGATAGCTCGGGCTTTAGCTACAACATCAAAGTCCCCGAACCGATGACCTTGGCGTTGTTTGGCGCAGGCTTGCTCGGCATGGGTTTGGTTGGTCGCCGCAAACGCCAAAGCTAAACCATTACCCACCATCGTTGATTCAAAAAAGCCTCGGTTCGCCGGGGCTTTTTTTAGTGGTGCGCCTGGCCGGGCGCACTTGACTGACCTACACCACTGTAACCGTCAACACCACGAACAACTCTAAAGAGCTGCGGCGCGGCCGCGCCGCAGCTAATGCGCTGTTAATACTTCGCCTTGATTTTCATCAACTCGTCTTTGCTGACCGCATCACGGCGCTTGAGTGTCCAGGCATCTTCACCCACCCACGCTTTGAACACCGCCAGGTTTTTTTCACGCTCGACGTCGGTGGCGCCCAGATACTGATACATATTGCCGACTTTGCCGTCGGCACCGCCCTTGCCGTTGTCGAGGCGACGCATGAGCGCGCCAGTGTCCGCCCACGCCACGAAGTACAACAAATCAGCGTAGGTATCCATGCGCGGACCTTTCATCGCGGCGGTGAATTTTTCTTTCTCCGCCTTGAAATCACCGAGGTACGGCGCATCCGCGCCATGACAGGTAGAGCACTTCGCCTGCCACAGTGGGCGAATGTCTTTCCGGTAATCAACATCCGCCGCCATCACCGACAGGTTAAAGGTCAAGCCCACTGCAATTACCAACCACCGTTTCATGTTTTAGCTCCTTGTTGAAATTTATTTCGCCAGTGTGAGTCGTCAGGCATAACATGCTACATGCGCCGACGATCAGGGTTTACTCCAGCGCGATTGGGTGCTCGATCTATTCCACAGCGCCAGAGAATCGCAAGTGTAGACGTAAATTCGGCTCGGGTCGCGCCACGCGCAGGGCGATCGTTGCAAGTCTAATTTGGCGAATGAGAGCAAGGGGGAGTTATGTCCAGGCACGTGTGTTTGCAACACGCTGTAAGTTTCGCGGCGATGGTTACGGTTCTGCTGTTAGGTCCAGAAACAGCGTCTGCGGTCGTCGGCGGCCAAGCGGGCGCGCCGATCCAAAATTCCGCCGCTCGATCCGAGGCGGCTTCTGACCGTATCCTGGTCCGATTCAAAGACGCAAGTTCACAAGCCCAACGCCGTTCCCTAAATGCAAAGCTCAATGCGAGCGTGATCACCGAATCGCACTCCGTAAGCGGGTTGCAAGTCGTTCGCGTGACATCGCCTGCAAGCTTGGGCGCCATCCTCAGCACTTACCGACGTGATCCGAACGTCTTGTACGCCGAGCCGGATTACCGCTTGCACTTCTATGAAACGTTGCCGAATGAGATGATGTTTTCAAGTCTGTGGGCGCTGCGCAACACCGGCCTGAATAATGGCTTGCCCGGTGCCGACATCAATGCTTCGCGCGCCTGGGATATCACCACCGGTCGGTCAGACGTCTACGTCGCCGTCGTGGATACCGGTGTTGACTACAATCACCCGGACCTGGTCACCAATGTGTGGAGCAACCCGGGAGAAACTGCGGGAAACAGCATCGACGACGACAACAACGGTTACGTCGATGACGTCCACGGTATCAACAGCGTCACGGGCACTGGCGACCCCATGGATACCGTCGGACATGGAACGCATGTGTCCGGAACCATCGCGGCACAAGGAAACAACGGCGTCGGTGTCACCGGCGTCAATTGGAATGCGAAGCTCATCGCCTGCAACTTGACTGACGCGGTCGCACTCAGCGCTTTTGTATCCGGAGCCGTGAAATGTCTCGACTATCTTTACGATCTCAAAACCAAACGCGGCATTGATATTGTCGCCACCAACAATTCCTGGGGCTGGAACGGCGGCCCGTCGCAAGCATTGCACGACGCCATTGCACGCCAGAATGACGCCGGAATTCTGTTTGTGGCCGCTGCTGGTAATAGTGGAACGGATAACGCCAAGATCGTCACCTACCCTTCAAGCTATGCACTTCCTAACGTCATTGCCGTCGCCGCCACCGACGACACGGACCACAAAGCCTCGTTTTCGAGCTACGGCAGAACCACCGTGCACATTTCCGCCCCTGGTGTTGACATATTAAGCACGACGCCCGGCAACAACTATGAAATTAGCAGCGGCACATCGATGGCCGCTCCGCACGTGGTGGGCGTATTGGCGCTTTTAAAAGCACAAAACATGAGTCGCAACTGGATCAAACTAAAAAACCTGCTGCTCGCGGGGGGTGAGGTGGTGGATTCCATGGGATTTACCATCACCGGGCGACGCCTGCTTGCCGCCGGCGACGGCGGTAGCGGGTCGCTCACCTGTGTAAACCAAAACATCGTGCATCGCCTCAGTCCACGTACGGATGAGGTGATATTGAGTTACGGCGCCGCCCAGACGCTGGAGGTGAGCGCGTTGAGTATTTCATGCGAGCGTGCCGGAAGCGCGCCCAGCGTTAGAGTGGCTGAAACCGGTCGATTCATCACGATGTCGGACAACAAATTGTACGGTGACACCGTGGCAGACGACGGAATTTTCGCCGGACAATTGTCCATTCCGCAAAATCAGAGCGATCCGATGACGCTGGAATTTCCGAACGGCGACCAGGTCAAACTTTCGTTCGCGCTGAACTATGCGCCGCCGACCACCAGCACGGGTCAGTGGCGCGATTTATCGTCGGGCGCACACGCAGTGTTTCTCGGCGAGGACACGACACACGTGTTGACGCTACCGTTTCCACTGCGCATCGGTGATCGCGAGGAACCGTACCCGTTTCTGGCGATCTCGGATAACGGCTATGTTGTTCCAACCACGGATGAAGCCGCCGCGTATGGCGTGTTTTCCTCTTGGTTTAATTGGCCTTTGCCAACCAGTTTCTTCGACACGATTATCGCGCCGTTCTGGGATGATCTCGCCCCTGGAGCAAACGGTCGAATATACTGGGCCATGCGCGGCAACGCGCCGCAGCGCGAACTCGTGATCGAATGGCGGAATTTTGAGTACTTCGGTGCTGTGTCCGGAACGGTGACATTTCAACTGGTGCTGTTCGAGGACAATCCAAAAGTACTGTTTAACTACGCCGACGTGATCTTTAGCGACCCCGAAATTGATCGCGGTGCAAGCGCGACGGTAGGTATCCAGAGTGCAACGGGAATCGAGCGGCAGTTTAGCGTCGATAGTCCGCAGTTAAGCAACGGCATGTCGCTCGAATGGCAAATGTCAAAAACAGAAACTGAGAGAAAAAGCTGGTTGCGTCGCACGTTCCTGGGCGCCATGGACCCGCAGTGGCTTGCGCTACTGGGGCTCGTTGCCTGGCTCGGTCGCGGGCGGCGGCACCCGTAAACGGGACGCCGCTGTTTCCAACTCACACCTCGTTCCGAAACTACTTGCTCATCCCGCATCACCGCGCAAAGCCAGCGCGGCTGGAATCATCACAAACTCGCCCAGCTTCTTCGCCACCGCCACGTTCTTCAGGCGCACGTACTGCGGCAGGCCGTCTTTGTAGGGCGGATAGTCTTCGCCTTTCATCAGCGGGGCGAGGTAATCGCGGCATTTTTGCGTGATGCCGAAGCCATCTTCGGTGATGAAATTGCGCGGCATCATTTTTTCAACATTGGCGACTTTGGCCAGTGGCGCCATTTCGATTTTCCACTTGTACGGCTGGTTCGACACGCGCGTGATGGCGGGCATGACGGCGTTGTGGCCTTTGAGTGCGAATTCCACGGCAGCCTTGCCGGTGGCGTAGGCTTGCTCGACATCGGTTTTCGAAGCGATGTGGCGCGCGGCCCGTTGCAGGTAGTCAGCCACTGCCCAGTGATATTTCAAATTCAAATCCTCCTTGATCATCGACGCGATCACCGGCGCAGCGCCGCCGAGCTGGGCGTGACCGAACGCGTCGCGCAGGCCTTGGTCGGA
>JANOOV010000419.1:0-2481 GCA_031421535.1 Gammaproteobacteria bacterium | reverse complement strand
CGTGCACTTGCTGGCCGCCGACATGAAAGATGCGTTCGATGTGCGACAACTCAATCACGATGCGCTCCCGCTGAAGGACAGCATTCTGCTTGGAACTCATTGTATCCCCTCCCCCTGCAAGGGGGAGGGTTAGGGTGGGGGTGAGTATTTTGAGCACCCCCATCCTAGCCTTCCCCCTTGCAGGGGGAAGGGATGCTTTCGTTTGCGCCTCTGAACAGTTTCAAAGTCAAATGTTGACTTCAAACTTCATCAGGCCGGATCAATAGTGTTCATCCTGGCGATTCGATTTAAAATCAGTTCGCCTGTGTCTGGAAGTCCTCATGACCGCAAGGAAAGCCCAAGTGAACCGTTACCGTAGCGTCGCGTTAATCACCGGGTTGCTCGCCGCCGCGCCTGCCGTGTTGGCTGCCGCGCCCGCCGCCAAGCCTGTGCCTGCTCCTATTGTCAAGCCTGCCGCCAAGCCCGCTCCCGTAGCCAAGCCCGCCGCCTTGCCCGAGGCACCGTCTGACGTTGCAGATCGAGGCGAACACTACTTGCTCGCAAAAATTGGTTTCATGTCGATCAAGCGCAACAATGCGGATGTGCTCGCATCGCTCGGCGCGGTGTACGGCATTGGTCTGTCGCCGTGGTGGTCAATGGAAGCCGAAGCGAATTTCGGTCTCTTCGGCGGCGAATACACGCAAAAACAAGATGCAAGCGTGGTGCAGACCGGCGACTATCGCGTCGCCACGCTGGCCGGCTACGGGGTGTTTCGCTATCGCATCGCGGCGCCGGTTTATGCCAAGGTGAAAGCAGGCTTGCTGTACGAACACGTTAAACGCAGCGGTACCGACACCGACGAAACGTCGAACGGATTCGGCATCAGCGGCGGGCTGGGTCTGGGTTGGCAACCCGGTCGCACCACGACGATTGAAGGCGAAATTACCGGCATTGACCGGAAACTCGTGTTCTTCAGTATTGGCTTTAATTCAGCGTTTAAATGGTAGTAACGCTCATGGTATTGAAGTTTTGCGCAGCGTAAATTTTAGAGTTAAAGGAGTTAGACGATGGAACACGCGGCAACGTATCGATTGATCGGTTTCGTCCTGTTCGTCGTCGTGTTCCTGGGTGGCTGTCCCAACGCGGTGGAGGATGCGTCTGACACACCAACCGCTCCGGAACGGTTTGCGACCAGTTTGGCTGGTACGTGGGCTGACCTTGACTGTTGGCTCGACGGGAACACACAAATTTTTCATCGCGGCAGGGAGGATGTATTTACTGAGGACAGGACCTTCAAAGTCGTCAGAAGCATGTACAGTGGTCCGAGTTGCAATACCAATCCGGTGGCGCGCATAACCTACTTCGGCACCTTCATTATTGGCAAAGAAGTTGTTGTGCCTTTCCTGCAAAATCCGGGAAAAAAAGTAGCGGCGCGCGAAATCGATTACCGCTTCGAACGCTTTGAAATAGAAGGTCATCGAGTAGCGGCCCAGACGATGCTTGGTTTGGTCACGCCGAATACCTACTACGACATCAACTATGTCGAAGGCGACTTTCGATACGAAGGCAATAACGGTTTCGGCGAGTCGGTCGCCGTACGTTCGACGCAATTGGACGATGACTACAAGCGCACGTCTGGCCTGATGGGCAAGACCGCCATCCCCTCGCCAAATCTCGATACAGCGCTTGTTGTCGGCAGCCTTGCGGGCACATGGGACGACGGGTGTTTTAAAGACAGCGACCTTGCGAATTCGTACCAGAATTATCACTTCACATTTGCCGTCCCGAGCACCGTTACAGTCAAAAGCGCACTGTGGTCAACCGCCGATTGCACGGGCACCGAAAAAGCCAGCGTCACGTTTAACGGGACATTTACGTTGGTCGACAATGTCGTCACCGCCGTGAGCAAGGCCAACGCGGCGCGCGTGAAATTTACGCTGGGTGCCGGGGCCGTTACCGGGGCGGACCCAGCGGCAGTAGCCAGGTTGCCGACCGGATTGGCGGGAGATACCTATTTCCTTGTGTTCTACGATGCGACCTACGATCTATTTTTCTACGGTGGCTGGTTCGAGGACAGTCTCGCTGTGCTACCGGCCGACATTCAGTATGGGATTGCAAAGCTTGGCCGCGCTCCACTGTCCCGCACTGTGCGTGCTGGCAGGAGATAGCGCGAGTTGTCGGGCGCGCTATAGTGCACCTCAAATTTGCGTTGCTCTGTCCTCGCTCACCCACTGTTTCGGCAATTGCTTCACGCATTGCTCTTCATTCGCTACGCGCTGGCCTTCCCCCTCCCCGCGCAAAATCAGCGCGGTGGGAATCAGCGCTGGAGTGAACCTCCCGCCATATATGGCGGTCGCATGCCTTGTCGTTTCCGCACCACCTTTAAAGCATCGTCTGGTTTTTCAGCGTTACTTTCTGTGTCTTGTTTTTCAGGCAATTGACATTTTGCTCGGCGTCAACCTTGCATTCCAGGCGATGTTCGGTTTCCTGCCAGCCGAGTTT
>JANOOV010000418.1:0-2604 GCA_031421535.1 Gammaproteobacteria bacterium | reverse complement strand
GCCATCGGCAACCGGGTTGCGGGCGATGGCCACGCAGCCTTGCTCGCGGAAAGCCTGCCACCGTCGGGTGTCACGTTCGGGCACTTGGTGCGCGATGCGGATATCGCGCTGCCGGAACGGCATCTGGGTTTATTACAGGCGATGGAAATCGACGATCTGGAAACACGCATCCAGTCTGCTGCTGAACATCTACAATTCAATCTCAACCTCGATACGCTCGCGCCCGTCACTTTTGAATCATTGGCCGCCGGGCCCTTACCGCGCGCACTCGCCGACGTACGTATTGGCGTCGCACGCGATGCCGCGTTCGCGTTTATTTATCGCGCAAATCTGGACCTGCTTGAACACCTCGGCGCACAACTGGTGTATTTCTCGCCGTTAACCGACCAACACCTCCCGGAAATTGACAGCTTGTGGCTGCCGGGCGGCTATCCGGAACTACATTTGCACACTCTCGCCGCCAACAACGCGATGCAACAGGCGCTGCGCGAACATCATGCGCGCGGCAAACCCATCGTTGCCGAATGCGGCGGCATGTTAGCGCTACTGCAAACCCTGACCGGAGAAAAAAACCAGCGCGCCGAAATGGCGGGCCTGCTGCCCGGTCACGGAATCATGCAAACCCGCCTGAGCGCGATTGGATCGCAATCCGTCGCGCTGCCGGAAGGCGAAGTGCGCGGCCACACGTTTCACTACTCGCGTATGGAAGCCGCACCTGCGCCGTTAACACAGGGCACCGCGCAACACGGCGGTACACCCGGCGAAGCGGTATACCGTGATGGCCGCTTGCACGCGTCTTATCTGCATCTATATTTCCCGTCGAATCCGCAGGCGGTCGCACGCCTGTTCGCGCCATGACCAAGCCGGATTTTTGCTGATTAGATAGACAGATTGATATTTGGTTTGACGTACAATTTTGCAGATGCACCTATTGTTGATAGCATCCAAGGATTGCACGACGTAACCCCTATGATCGTAATTTTGAGAGTGAACCGCGTATGGAAAAGATCATTCATTTGCATATTGAGAAGCTGCCCGAGGGCATGTACTTAGCGACGTCCGACGAGGTGCCGGGGCTTATCGCACAAGGGCGAACGATTCAAGAAACAGTCGAAATCGCGCGCGACGTGGCGAAAAAATTGTTGGAGGCGCGCGAAGAACGGGAAGGGCAACCTCCGCTATCGCCCGCCGAAGATGTCTTCGACTATCCGCTGATCGTGAATGCCTGATGGGACGGTTAGCAGGATTTAAATACCGGCAGATCGTCAAACGACTAAAGCAGCTGGGCTTTACATTTGACCGGCAAGCCGCAGGCAGCCACGAAATCTGGTACAACCCCGATACACACCATTACACCACCATACCCAATCATCCTGGCGATATGCCCGAAGGCACGTTGCGCGCCATCCTCAAACAATCCGGCGTGGAGCCCGAAGAATTTTTACGGAAGAAATAATCAGGGGAAAGGATAAAGCGGACGATGCCTGCAATTCATTCCTGTCGAGTGTTCAGGCGAGAATTTAATGATGTTGACGCGATACGAAATGCCATGTCTAAGGACGACATGCTTTACGTCGGAGAGCATGAATGGAAAAACCCAAAGCCACGCTCGATAGCTGGGAGGAATTTGAAGGCTCTTTGCGGGAGCTCAACAAATGCCGTATCGAGCTACTGAAAGACTCCGCAGAAGTTTCAAAAATTCTATTTCGAGGGCAAAGCGACTCGGAACGGCCGCTGGAATCGACTCTTGATCGATTCTTTGCGAAACAAGTAAGCCTCTTGGAATACTGCAAAATCATTGCAGAGGTAAAACCCCGTGATGGCCGCTTGCACGCGTCTTATCTGCATCTATATTTCCCGTCGAATCCGCAGGCGGTCGCACGCCTGTTCGCGCCATGACCAAGCACCGCGACCTGTTTCCCAAACGCATCGTCTGCCTCACCGAGGAGACTACGGAAACACTGTATTTACTCGGCGAACAAGACCGCATCGTTGGCATCTCCGGCTTCACGGTACGCCCGCCACAGGCACGCAAGGAAAAACCCAAAGTCTCCGCGTTCACATCGGCGAAGATCGACAAAATTCTCGCACTGCAACCGGATTTGGTGCTGGGCTTCTCCGACCTGCAAGCCGACATCGCCGCGCAACTGATCCGCCACGGTATCAACGTGCATGTGTTCAACCAGCGCTCGGTGGAAGAAATTTTTGGCATGATCGCGATGCTCGGCGCCCTGGTCGGCGCGCATGAAAAAACCGCCGCCCTGCTCGACCGCTTGCGCGCCGACGTGGAGCGCGTGCGCGCCAGCGCCGCCACACTCGCGCGCCGCCCACGTGTTTATTTCGAGGAATGGGACGAACCCATGATCTCCGGTATCCGCTGGGTGTCGGAGTTGGTCGAGCTGGCAGGCGGCGTGGATTGCTTCGCGGAATTCGCGCGCGAACCGCTGGCGAAAAACCGCATCGTGCGCGATCCCGCCGAAGTGGTGCGGCGCGCACCCGACATCATCGTCGGCTCGTGGTGCGGAAAGAAATTTCAACCCGAACACCTGCGGCAACGACCGGGTTGGGAAACCATCCCCGCCGTGCGCACCGGCCACGTCTACG
>JANOOV010000417.1:0-36789 GCA_031421535.1 Gammaproteobacteria bacterium | reverse complement strand
AAATTGGTCGGGGTAGAGGGATTCGAACTCTCGACACCTTGCTCCCAAAGCAAGTGCGCTACCAGGCTGCGCTATACCCCGATGCGGCGAGATTATAGCGGCACACTTGCGCAGAAGCTATGCGGCTGCGAGTAATTTGCGAACCGCGCCCGGCATGCGATCATTGTGGCCCTTTCAATTTTAGGCCTCGCACGCATGAGCGCACGCATCATCGACGGCAAAAGCATTGCTGAAAACATCCGCCGCCGCATTAAACAACAAATCGACCAGCGCCGCGCACGCGGTTTACGCGATCCGGGCCTGGCGGTGGTGCTGGTCGGCGCCGACCCGTCATCGCAAGTGTATGTACGCAGTAAACGCCGGGCCTGCGAAGAAGTCGGCATCTGCTCCTTCTCTTATGACTTACCGGACACCACCAGCGAAAAAGAATTGCTCGCATTGATTAGCGAGCTCAATGATCGGGCGGATGTCGACGGCATTTTGGTGCAGCTGCCGCTGCCCGCGCAAATTTCACCCGAAGCCATCATCGACCACATCCATCCCGACAAAGACGTCGACGGCTTTCACGCCTACAACGTCGGCCGTCTCGCGTTACGTAACCCGCTGTTGCGCCCCTGCACGCCGCATGGCGTCATGACTTTACTTGAGCACACCCAGTGCACTATCAAAGGTGCGGAGGCGGTGATCATCGGCGCATCAAATATCGTCGGCCGACCCATGTCCCTGGAATTATTACTCGGCGGCTGTACCGTCACCGTGTGCCATCGCTTTACCCGCGATCTCCAACTGCACGTGCAACGTGCTGACATTTTGGTTGCCGCTGTCGGCAAGCCCGGTTTAGTCAAAGGTGAATGGATCAAACCCGGCGCCGTGGTCATCGACGTGGGTATTACTCGCCTTGCCGATGGTCGCTTGATGGGTGATGTAGAGTTTGACAAGGCAAAAGAACGCGCGGCGTGGATCACGCCCGTACCCGGGGGAGTCGGTCCGATGACCGTCGCGGCATTATTGAAGAACACACTTTATTCCAGCGAAAACTTGCACCACGTCGGCTAGCATTGCCTGCGCTGCGAGATTTCGTCGCAGTCACAATGTGACGGGGTTCGCCGTTCTTTGAACAGGCTGCGTGACTTCCCACCTCTAAGTTTTACATTTCAGGGTGTTATGAGTGTATTTCGTTAGTTCGTAACCTATTCGCGCCATGATATCGTGGGGTCAGATGGTTTAGTTATACAGAGGTGGCCGTATGATTTCGACACACAACACCGGGCACGCGGAGCCCTTTAATTTTGACGAATGGCTGGAGCTTGCAGCCCGTGATCCAGAAGGCTTTGAACAACGTCGCCAAGCCGTGATTGAAAACTACCTCAGCACGCTGCCGCTTTCCAAACAGCGTCGCATGCGTGGCTTGCAGTTTCGCATCGATATGGAACGGCGGCGCGCACATACCGCGATGGGTGCCTGTATCCGACTCTCGTCAATGATGTGGGACGCGCTGGTTGGGCCGGGTGGGCTGGCGGCATCCATCCAGTTGTTAACCACTTCCCAAACGCACGCATTGAAGGCCAAGCCGCCGCATAACGCACAAGTCCTGTCATTTAGAAAATAGTTTTCTTCCCACTACATCAGTCAAATGATTGACAAAAATATCCCAACGTCTGCTTGCTTCAATTAAAGTTCGTGCCTAACGCCAACCGAACTTTTTTGTCTCACGCGTTTCTGATCCTTTAGCAGAATCGCCAATCCGGTCGCGCTGTTTGTAATCAGTTTCAATTACTTTGTAAGAACAACCGTAACCATTCGTTACCGACATCGGAACGTCGCCGTAACGTCTCTGGCTTGGTTCTTGCTAAAATTTATTGAACGTCGCTTGTGTCTGCTATCAGTAATAAGGACACCAGCACATACACCATTGCTTACAGTGACAGTCGGAGGGCGAGCACCATGAGCATCTTTAGTCATTACATAGCCCGGTATGAAGAGGCGAAGGAAGAAGAGTTAACCATTCAGGAGTATTTGCAACTCTGCAAATCCGATCCGACCGCATTCGCCACGCCGGCAGAGCGCATGCTCAAAGCCATCGGCGAGCCGGAGATGGTCGATACGCGCAACGATACACGCATGAGTCGCCTGTTCTCGAACAAGGTTCTAAAAATTTACCCGGCGTTCCGCGAATTTTACGGAATGGAAGACGTCATCGAGCAAATCGTGTCGTTTTTCAAACACGCCGCACAAGGTCTCGAAGAAAGAAAACAGATTTTGTATCTGCTGGGGCCGGTCGGCGGCGGCAAGTCGTCACTTGCGGAGAAGCTCAAGGCGCTGGTGGAGCACGTCCATTTCTACGCCATCAAAGGCTCGCCGATTTACGAATCGCCGCTGGGATTATTTTCACCTACTGAAGACGGCGAAATTCTCGAAGAGGATTACGGCATCCCCCGCCGCTACCTTAATATGATCATGTCGCCGTGGGCGATGAAGCGCTTGCACGAACACAACGGCGACATCACCAAATTTAAAGTCGTTAAGGTGCGTCCGTCGCAGTTGCAGCAGATTGCAGTGGCCAAAACCGAACCCGGCGATGAGAACAACCAGGACATTTCCTCGCTGGTCGGAAAAGTCGACATCCGCATGCTGGAGAAATTTTCACAAGACGATGCCGATGCCTATAGCTACTCGGGCGGGTTATGCAAAGCCAATCGCGGTCTGCTCGAATTCGTCGAAATGTTCAAGGCGCCGATCAAGGTGCTGCATCCGTTATTGACCGCGACGCAGGAAGGCAATTACAAAGGCACCGAAGGTCTGTCGGCGATTCCGTTCGAAGGCATTATTCTGGCGCATTCCAACGAATCGGAATGGGTGACGTTCAAGAACAACAAGAACAACGAAGCGTTCCTCGACCGCATTTATATTGTCAAGGTCCCGTACTGCCTGCGCGCGTCGGAAGAAGTAAAAATTTATCAAAAGCTGGTGACCAACAGCAATCTTGCCAATGCTCCGTGCGCACGCGGCACGCTGGAGATGATGGCGCAATTCGCCGTGTTGTCGCGCATCAAGGAACCGGAAAATTCCAACATGTATTCCAAGATGCGCGTCTACGACGGCGAGAGCCTGAAAGACACCGATCCGAATGCGAAGTCGTATCAGGAGTATCGCGACTACGCCGGTGTTGACGAAGGCATGACCGGTTTATCGACGCGCTTCGCGTTCAAGATTCTGTCGAAAGTTTTCAATTTCGATAACACCGAAGTGGCGGCGAATCCGGTACACCTGCTCTACGTGCTGGAGCAGCAAATTGAACGCGAGCAGTTCGCGCCGGAAATGGAAGAGAAGTATCTGTCTTATATGAAGGGCTATCTGTCGCCGCGTTACATTGAATTCATCGGCAAGGAAATACAGACCGCGTATCTGGAATCGTATTCCGAATACGGCCAGAACATTTTCGACCGCTACGTGACTTACGCGGATTACTGGATTCAAGACGAGGAGTATCGCGACCCCGACACCGGCGAAGTGTTTGATCGCGGTGCGCTCAATGAAGAGCTGGAGAAAATCGAAAAACCGGCGGGCATCAGCAACCCAAAAGATTTCCGCAACGAGATCGTCAACTTCGTGTTGCGCGCGCGCGCCAACAACGATGGCAAAAATCCCAAGTGGACCAGCTACGAAAAACTGCGCACGGTCATCGAGAAAAAAATGTTCTCCAACACCGAGGACTTGCTCCCGGTCATTTCGTTCAACGCCAAAGGCTCCGGCGACGATCAGAAAAAACACCAGGATTTCGTCGAGCGCATGATGAAGTGCGGCTACACGCAAAAACAGGTGCGATTGCTTTGTGAATGGTACCTGCGCGTACGCAAGTCATCGTAACGACGGCGGCGATACTGGCAGCTTGATTCCCCGGACCCGTCATTGAGGTCAGACGTTGTGGCGCAAATCATTGATCGGCGACTTAACGGCAAAAATAAAAGCGCGGTGAATCGTCGCCGTTTCATCGAACGCTATCGCACCCAAATCAAGAAAGCGGTGGCCGAGGCCATTGCCGGGCGTTCGATCACCGAGATTGAAAAAGGCGAAGCCATCTCGATTCCGTCCAAGGACATTTCCGAACCCACCTTCCGGCATGGCTCGGGCGGCATGCGTGAGGCCGTGCATCCGGGCAATCGTGAATTCATCCGGGGCGACACCATCCCGCGCCCCAATGGCGGCGGCAAGGGTCGCGGCAAGCAAGCCAGCAACAGCGGCGAAGGCATGGATGAATTTGTATTCCAGCTTTCCAAAGAAGAATTTCTCGAATTCTTTTTTGAAGATCTCGAACTGCCGAACCTAGTCAAGACCAATATCGCCAAGATCCCCGATGTGCGCAAAGTGCGCGCCGGCCACACGCATACCGGCAATCCTTCAAACATCAATATCGTGCGCTCGATGCGCGGCGCCATGTCGCGACGTATCGCGCTGCGCACGCCGCATCAAAAGCGCCTGGAAGAACTCGACGCCGAATTGCAAGGCTTGTTGCTGGTGTGCGGCGCGGATGATCCACGCGTGCAGCGCATCAAAAATGAAATGGATGAAGAACGACGGCGCATCACTATCATTCCGTTCATTGATCCGTTTGACTTGCGCTTCAATAGCCGCGTGGATATTCCCAAGCCGACCACACAGGCGGTGATGTTCTGCATCATGGACATCTCCGGTTCGATGGATCAGGCCAAGAAAGATATCGCGAAGCGGTTTTTTATCCTGCTATATCTGTTTCTGACCCGCACTTACGAAAAAATCGAGCTGGTATTTATCTCCCATCACACGGTAGCGAAAGAAGTCAGCGAAGAAGATTTTTTTTACTCCCGTGAAACCGGCGGCACCGTGGTGTCGAGCGCGTTGAAACTCATGCATGAAATCGTCACCGAGCGTTACCCGACGGCCGACTGGAATATCTACGCCGCACAGGCGTCGGATGGCGACAATTGGAACGACGACTCGCCCATCTGCCGCGATATTCTGATCAACCAGATTGCCCCGCTGGTGCAGTATTTCGCCTACATTGAAATTACCAACGAGAATCCGCAAAACCTGTGGCGCGAATATCTGAACGTCAAGACCGTGTGTGAAAACTTCGCTATGCAGCGCATCGAAGACATTGGTGAAATCTATCCGGTGTTCCGCGAATTATTTAAAAAGCAGGTCGCATGAAACGCAAACTCCTGTCCGAATCATCCGAATGGACCCGCGAACTCATCGCCACGTACAACGATGAAATTGCGCGTGTCGCAGGCAACTTCGGCTTGAGCACGTTCCCGATTCAAATCGAGATCATCAGCGCTGAGCAGATGATGGACGCGTACGCCTCCATCGGCATGCCGGTGTATTACCACCATTGGTCATTCGGCAAACATTTTCTGTCCACCGAGCAGCGTTACCGGCGCGGGCAAATGGGTTTGGCCTACGAAATCGTCATCAATTCCAATCCTTGCATCTGCTATTTGATGGAAGAAAACACCATGATGATGCAGGCCCTGGTGATCGCGCACGCCGCCTACGGCCACAACTCGTTCTTCAAAAATAATTACCTGTTCACCACCTGGACCAGCGCAGACGCCATTGTTGACTATTTACTGTTCGCGAAAAAATACATCGCCGAATGCGAAAAACGCTACGGACTGACCGCCGTCGAAGACATTCTGGATTCTTGCCATGCACTCATGAACTATGGCGTAGACCGCTACAAGCGCCCGCCCAAATTGTCGACCAACAAGGAGCAGTTGCGGCAGAAGGATCGTGAAGAGTACATGCAGCGACAGATTAACGATCTATGGAAAACCATTCCGGTGAAAGTCGCCGACCCGAATCAATCCGGGGAAGAACGCTTTCCGCCTGAGCCACAGGAAAATCTGCTGTATTTTATTGAAAAGAACGCGCCCCTACTAACCCCGTGGCAGCGCGAGATCGTACGCATCGTGCGCAAAATCGCGCAGTATTTTTATCCACAGCGGCAAACCCAGGTCATGAATGAAGGCTGGGCCACGTTCTGGCACTACACCATTCTTAATCAAATGTACGACGAGGGCTTGCTCAGCGACGGCTACATGGTGGAATTTTTACAATCCCATACCAATGTCGTGTACCAACCGCCCTTCGACAGCCAGCACTACAGCGGCATCAATGTCTATGCCTTGGGCTTTGCGCTCTACCGCGATTTGCGCCGCATCTGCGAACATCCAACCAGCGAAGACCGTCATTGGTTTCCTGAAATCGCGGGCAGTGATTGGCACAAAACGTTGGATTTCGCGATGCGCAATTTCAAGGATGAAAGCTTCATCGCTCAATATCTGTCGCCCAAAGTCATGCGCGACATGCGCTTGTTTGCAATCGTCGATGACGACAAGAAAAGTGCGCTGGAAGTTACGTCGATCCATAACGAGGAAGGCTATCGCGCGGTGCGCAGCGCACTGTCCGAACAATACAACCTCAGCAATAACGAACCGGATATCCAGGTCTACAACGTCAATCGTCGTGGTGATCGTGCGCTGACTTTGCGACATGTACGGCACACGCGTCGCCCGCTGGCGGACTCGACCGACGAGATGCTCAAACACGTTACCCGTTTATGGGGATTTACAGTGCGACTGGAAACCGTTTACGAGGACGGGAAAATTGAAGTGACTCACGAGTGCAAGGTGTAAGAAGACGGTTACCGAAACTAGAATTTCGAAGATACGTTAAACAACAGGCGCTGCTGGTCGCGGTGGGTAATAGCGGAATTCGCGTTCAACTGTTCCAGCTCAACACTGACACGCATCGCCGCTTCGCCGTACGCGGCGCCCACACCAACCATCTGACTGTTGCCACCGCGTGACGCATCCCATTTATTCGTGACACGGTTATAGTTGACGTCAACATCCCACACATACACGCCAACGCGACTGTACAGGCGTGAGCCTGCACCCAGTCGCGCTGATAAATCCACGGCGAGTTTGAGATCGATGCGTCCGCCGACATTTTCCGCAGCATCGTTTTCCGCAACCCGACTCTTTGCAAATTTTGAATTTCCCAAATCGAAGTAAGACGCTTCCATGCCAAAGTAACGTGCCCAAGCCACACCCAGCGCATTCCGGTTGGCGGAATATTGCGTCAGCCGCGAAAGCCCGAATGCCGTCGTGACAATCTCAATCGCGTTGCGGTCAACATGGGTGCCCTCGGAATCTTTATTCGCCTGCACCGACAGCGGCGCCAGTGCGGCCAGGCTGAATATCACAGCAAGTTTAATTTGCGACACGACGTTCTCACCCCGGCAAATAAATGTCCTGCGGTTTGCTTGGCGCGGACGGTGCAAACTTTACAATGCTCATGGCATCTCGTCCAATTTTGACTCAAGTATTCTTTATGAGTTTGACGAGCGTCACACACCGGCGCCCCTCACTTTGGTTATCGCCGATCAAACGC
The DNA here is from genome assembly GCA_031421535.1 of Gammaproteobacteria bacterium. Classification (GTDB taxonomy): domain Bacteria; phylum Pseudomonadota; class Gammaproteobacteria; order SG8-11; family SG8-11; genus UBA6921. Next base: position 29,352 of record JANOOV010000417.1, on the reverse strand, counting down.
AGAAGTTAATGCAGAATTCATATAGTAAATTCATCCAGCGAATTCACCGGCAGTGATAAGCACGTGGTTATTCGGCTCCGTATGATTTACGAAGCACCACACTGGAAACGGCAGCATTTACAAAAAAGCGCGGGGGTAAGCGAAACTTGGAACGTCTGATTCCCGACAGCGGGTGTATGCAGGTGTCGTGTTAACGACGCACAGGATAAATCTAGCGCCAGTGCGGTTGGCGTCCGCGTCGTCCTTTTTGCGCACGCACTGCATAGCGGATCGCGCGCCGCACCGTGAAGGCATCGGGAACATCGCCAAGATTGGGTGGGGCCACCAGCTTGACAGCCATATCCAGCGTCATCACCGGTGCGGCTGAAATCACCACACGGCGCGCCAGCTCCCAAATCTCGCTGGAGGGCTGGTGCACCATGCTGATCAACATGCGCATGTCACGCTCCGGCAATGGACCATAAAGATTCTTGCATTCGGTGAGCTCTTTCATGGATGACCTTCCTCGACGCCTGCCTTGTAGCCGGTGCAGAAAATATGCCACGCCCCATGTGCAGCAAGGGGCTGCAACGACGATGTGAAGAAGTAACCACACGGGTCAGAATTTCAAGTCGGCGATCATCGGCACTATCAACACCGGGAGGTGTTTATTGCAGATTGCATACACCGCGTCAGCATCGACGTCGCTTAATTCCGTGGCTTCGTCGTGTGCGCCGAGCGAACAGGCCCAATGCCATTACGGCACACACTCGCACAAGCTCTTTTTTGTGGCGCTTCAAGTTGTAGTCGCCTGTTATTCATTGCCGTGAATCCCCTGAATCGATTTAGCTAGCTGTCCGCGTCGGGCTTGGTATTGCGGTTATGCAGCATCGCGAGTTCATCCTGATTGTTACGTGCCTGCTCACAGCGATTACGTCCAGCCTGCTTGGCCTGGTACAGCGCCTTGTCGGCTAATCCCACCAGCTCGGGCGGACGCATGCGTGGGTTGGGACGCACCGTCGCAACTCCTGCACTCAGGGTGACGTAATTTGCCGCCTTGGAAAATTCGTGCGCAATGTTAAGTCGTTCGACGCGCGCGCGCACGGACTCGGCAATCACGGCGGCGCCCTCCAGATCGGTCTTGGGCAACACCATCACAAACTCTTCGCCGCCATAACGTGCGGCAAGATCGCCGGGGCGCTGCAGCACCTCGCGGAACACACGTGCGACATTTTGCAAACATTCGTCCCCGGCGGGATGGCCGTAGTGATCGTTGTACGCCTTGAAATAGTCGATGTCGGCGATCACCAGCGCGATGTTTGATCCTTCACGCAGCGCGCGCGCCCATTCCTGATCAAGGTAGGTATCGAAATGGCGGCGGTTGAAAATACCGGTCAATCCGTCCTGACAGGAAATGCGGTGCAGCTCGCGGTTGCTGGCTTCGAGCTCGCGCTGCAGCACGTGCAACTGCCTGAAGGCTGCGTCGCGTTGTTCGTGCGCCAGATAGCTGCGCGAATGCGCGCGAATCCGTGCGATCAACTCGATCTGATCAGGGATTTTTACCAGATAATCGCTGGCCCCGGCGGCAAAGGCCTGGCTTTTGTAACGCGGGTCATCACGCGTCGATAACATGATGACCGGCACCGCGCGCGTGTGCGGCGCCGCACGATATTCTTTCAGCAAACTCAGCCCGTCGGACTCGGGCATGACAATATCCTGCAAGATCACCGTAGGCCTTAACTGCGCCGCCATCGTCAGCGCCTGATTCGCCGCTTGACAATAGTGGTACTCGATGTCGGCCTCATCCGCCAGCATACGCCGCAGGGCTTCACCGATCATGACTTGGTCATCCACCAGCAGCACGATGCATTTTGCATCCGTCGCAGCAATCACAAGAGGCTCGTCGATTTCGCTCATGGTGTTTTTTCCTCCGGAGTTACACTGCGCATCACGAACGGTGCAATATCAAGTAACGGCAGCACATGGACGGCCGCATCCAGCTCAGCCGCCGCGCGCGGCATTCCGTACACGGCGCACGTCGCCTGATCCTGCGCAATGGTGAGATGTCCGTCGCGGCGCAAATGCAATAACCCCTCGGCGCCGTCACGCCCCATCCCGGTTAACAGAATCGCGATGCAGCAGCCACGACCATATTGCTGCACACTGTTGAAAAATACATCAATCGACGGTCGATACGGCAAATCCTGCGGTTGTGCACTGTAACTCAGGGCGCCCCAGCCATTAAGCACCAGATGCGCGTCGCGCGCCGCGACGTAGACAACACCCGGCTCAAGGCGCACGTCAGATTTTGCAACGCGTACTTTCAGCGCCGTGTGAGTGCCCAGCCAGGCCACCAATTCAGGTGCAAATTGCGCGTCCACATGCTGTATGACGACAATGGGTAATGGAAAATCCGTCGGCAAGGCGGCCAGTATTGTCATCAACGCCGACGGCCCGCCTGACGACGCGCCGATTGCGACCAGCTGATAACCGGCCGGCGGCCGTGCGTTGGCCCGCAGGGCCTTGGGTTGTTCCGACGGCACACGGCGCGGCCGAATCAGCATTTCAATGATTTTGAGTTTGGCGAGCAGTTCCGCGCGGCCCGCCTCATTGCCCTGGGTTCCCAACAGCGGTGTGTTGGTCGCATCCAGTGCGCCGCAACCCATTGCCGCGAACACTTGCGCGGCGTTGCCATCCACCGACGCGGTTACGATCAAAATAGCGCACGGCGTAGCGGCCATGATGCGTCGCGTCGCTTCCACACCGTCCATTTCCGGCATGATCAAATCCATCAGGATCAGATCCGGCAGATCGGTCGCGCAGCGCGCCACGGCGTCCCGCCCGTTCTCGGCGATCCATATCACGCGATGATCGGTATTGGTCACGACCGCGCGCCGTAACGCTTCCGCCGCCATGAACATGTCGTTAACGATTGCGATTTTCATTTAGCCCGGCCAATCAGATCGATAACGGCGTCAATCAAGGTTTCGTCGTGAAAACTGCCCTTGGTCAAATAATAGTCTGCACCTGCCTCCAGCCCGCGTTGCCGGTCTTCCGGCCGGTCTTTGTACGAGACGATCATCACCGGAATGGTCTTCAACTGCGCGTCGTGCTTGATCATGTCAACCAACTCGACACCATCCATGCGCGGCATATCCACGTCGGTAATGACCAAATCGAAACGCTCGCTGCGCACACGATTCCAGCCATCCATACCGTCCACCGCCGTGACCACCACGTACCCGTGCATCTCAAGCAGCTTGGCTTCCACGCCGCGCACGGTGATGGAATCATCGACCACCAGCACGCGTTTCTCGACTCTGCGTTTTTGATTATCGGCCCATTCTTCCATGTGCTGTAGCGTGCCGCCGCGACGCGCACCGTCGATGGAACGCACGAAATCATCGACGTCGATGATCAAGGTCGGCGTGCCGTCTTCCAGCAAGGCCGCCGCGCTGATGTCGCGCACCTTGCCCATGCGCGGATCCAGGCTTTGCACCGCCAGCACCCGTTCACCGACGATGCGGTCCACCACCACACCGTAACGATTAAGGCGATCACTTAATACCACGACTTCAAGCTGTGGATGGGCGTCGCTCCCGGCGGTTTTGCCGAACAAACTGCACGCGTCCACCAGGCCGACATTGTCGCCGTCGATCACGGTGTATTGATGGCCCTCAATGGTTTGCACCTGCGCCGCCGAGATCTTCAGCAACCGGTCAATGCGCGCCAACGGAAACGCATAACTTTCCTGCCCGATCTCCACCAGCAGCGTCGGCATCAGTGACAGGGTAATGGGCAAGTGCAACGTAAACCGCGTGCCGCGCCCCGGATGAGTGCTGGTCTTGACTGTTCCGCCCAGCGCTTGCACCGCGTCGCGCACTACGTCCAGACCGACGCCGCGACCGGATAATTCGGTCAACGCATCACGCATGGAAAATTTCGGCAGAAATAAAAATTCGACCAGCTCGTCGACGCTCAGACGTTCGACCATATCGGCACGACTTAATCCACGTTCGACGATTTTTCTTTTGAGCTGCGCGAAGTCCACGCCGCAACCATCGTCCTCCAGCACGATCAGCAGCATGCCGCCGCTGTAGCTCGCCGCCAATTGCACCGTGCCGTGCTCGGGTTTGTTGTTGGTGAGTCGTTCCTCGGGCAACTCAATGCCGTGGTCAATCGCATTACGGATCAGGTGCGTCAACGGTGCTTCAAGTTTTTCCAGCACTTCACGGTCGATCTCGGTGCGCAGTCCATGAATAATCAATTCGACTTTTTTTCCGGTGGCGCGTGCCAGGTCGCGCACCATGCGCGCAAACCCCTGCACGCCGTCGGCCAAGGGCCGCATGCGCGTCAAAATCACTTCGCGATGCAGGCGCGCGGTTGTGATGCTCAGACGCCGATCAAACGCATCGACCTCCACCAGATTCTCGGTCAATAGTTGCTGGACACCGGCCGCACGCCTGCGCAACTGCGCCAGATAAATATGTGCGCGTTCATGGGTGCCAAGACCCGACAATGCAGCGCGCAGCAAATCCAGCGTCTGCATCACGTCCGCGTGTTTCTTCTTCATCTGTAACAGCGCCCGCACCTGCTTCTGCGCATGCCGCACGTCCACCACCAACTCGCTGCTCAGGCCGAGAATCCGGTTCAGGCGTTCGGCGCTGACCCGCAGCACACGCTCGTGCCCCTGCGCCGCAGGCCACTCAGCCGGCAGCGCCGGATCAATACTGCGATCCGTCGAATGCGGTGCCAGTGCCGGTAACGCAGCGCCCTCCCGCACGGATTCAAGTGCATTCACGATAATATCGAGACCTGACTCCGACTCGACACTGTCGGTGGATTCTTTGCGCGCAGCAAGTTGCTGCATCATATCCACGGCGCGCAAACAGACATCGACGGCATCTGCGCCGATCACGATGGAATTTTTTTGCGCAGCGACGAAGACATCCTCAAGCACGTGCGCGAGCTGCTCGATGGCGCGCAATCCCATCAGGCGCGCTGCGCCTTTGAGCGAATGCGCGGCGCGCATCAACGACTCGATGGCGGGGGGCTGCAGCGGATTCTTTTCCAGACTCAGCAAGCCCTCTGTAAGAGTCTCACTCTGAGTCTCAATCTCAATCTGAAATAGCTCCTGCATGGACAGGTCGCGGATATTTTTGCCGTGATCTTTTGCCATTAGAGACTGCGCTCGAAACCGGCCATGACCAGATCGGCATCCAGGTGCCCGATGCGGTGCCCGGCATACTGCACAAGACCCAGCAAATAACTGGCTGAGACTGCGGATACCGTGGACGGAACTGCGGTTAATTCTTCAAGTGAAATGCGCGCCAGCTCCAACGCCTCGGTCACCGGGAATACGTAGCTGCGCCCGGCGTTCTTCAATACCACCAGTCCTTCGTAAACGGCGGTGCGCCGGGTCGAGTCCGACGCCGTCGCCGATTCGGTGATGCCCAGCAATGCACCTAGTGAAAAACACATTTTCACTTTGCCATCGATATTGACGACGCCTTTTACGATGGCGGAGTTGCGATGCGGAACGCTGTGAATCGCGCGCCGTGTTTCGACGTGTTGCAAATAATTGACCGGCAATGAAAACCACTCATTACCAATGCGAAAAACAATAATCATCAAGTGGTGCCCGGCATCGGTGTCTTTCTTGTGCGCCAGCAGGCGCGTCCACTCCTGCTGATATTCTTTGGGCATCGGCCGTTGCAGCACACGCTGTCCGGCCGCAATGTATTGGTCGCAATTGCGGCAATGAATAACTTCCAGTAACACCGGACAACGTGGCCGTTCCCGACCCCACACGCCGATGCTGTTCCAGCAATTGACGATCTGGGCGGTTGTCATGTCGTGCTTGGGATCAGGCATAGATGGATTATTCCGGCTTCTTTCTGCTCAAGACCCGCTGCGCACGTTGCTGCAAACTCCTGGCGCTGTCGGCATCACCGTAACGCACCAGATGCAACGCCAGATGGATCATGGCCTCGTAATGATTGGGGTCGAGATACACCGCTTTTTTGAACAATTCGCCCACCAGCTGGTGCTTGCCTTCCGCTTCGCGCACCAAACCCAACAGGTAATAAGCCTGCGCTGAAGTCGTATGTTCGCGTAAGTAGTTTTCGCACAGGGCGCCCGCCTCGCGTAACTCACCCCGGTTGGCCAGGCGGGCCGCATCACGCAGTATCGCGGCGTCGGTTTGCGGCAATGGGGCGGCGCTCTTGAGATCGACAGTTTCCAAAAATTCCAGACGCGGTTTGGCGTACGACGGGAAGGGCGCAGTTGTTTTTGTTTTAGCGGACGGCGCCCCGCCTGCCTTTACTGATGCGGCGCCGTGCACCACCTTGTGGTGGGAAAACGACCGCGCATATTCCGAGCGGGTGAAATTGCCGCGCAGAAAATCCGGCGTTTCCGCATGCCCAAGCAATAACAGGCCGTCGTCCGCCAGCATGTTATGAAATTTCCACATCGCCAGATTTTGCGTGTCGCGATCAAAATAAATCAGTAAATTCCGGCAGAAAATCACGTCGTAGAGTTGCCCGCCGATACCGAAATGTTTATCCAGCAAATTGCCTTGCTGAAAATTAACCGCGTTGCGCAGCGTGTCATTTAAAACGTAGATGCCGCCGACCAGGTCGAAATACCGGTCCCTGAATTCGTTCTCTTTATTGCGAAACGAATTGCGCCCATACACACCGCGTTTCGCCTTGGTCAGCAACCGTTGACTGATATCGAACGCATCGATCTGATATTCATTCGGCTGCAATCCGGCCTGATCCAGGGCCATGGCGATGGTGTACGGTTCTTCACCGGTTGAGCAGGGCATGCTCAGCACCATGAGTTTTCTGCCGTTGGCGCGCCCTGCCCGGCGCCCGACGGCAAATTGCTGCAGGGCGGTAAACGACGCCGGATTACGGAAAAACCAGGTTTCAGGCACGACGACTTCGTCGATGAGTTCGCGCATCTCATCGGCATGGCGCAGCTTCAGGCTGTAAGCGTGCACCTCTTGAATCCCAAGCGACTTCATGCGCTGCCGCACCGCACGTTCAAAATTCGATGCCCCCACCGAACTGACATTCAGACCGATGGTTTGCCTTAATAAATCCTTGATGGCTTTGAGCGGCATGATTATTGAACCTAGAAACGGCAGTTGAACGGCGTGTGGAGTGCGACCCGTTGGGTGCAGGGCGAGGCGTAACGAGCGAGGAATAGCGAGCTATTCCGACGAGTTGCAACAAAGCCATGCGCACAACGGGGCGTGCTCCACACGCCGTAGCGGGCCTCACCCAAAGGGTGAAGCTTGCCTGAGCCAAAAAGGTCAATACCGGTTTTCACTTGCTTGTGCCTTGCAGCGGTCAACTGCCGTTTCTAGGTTGAAACAGCAGTGCCTGAACTTTGGTCGGCAGCAAGGCGCTGACGTCGATGCGCTGCACCAGATGATCGCGGTACGTCGTCACCTCACGCAAATACGGCGCCGCCGTATGCAGCAGCGTACTGGGGCGAAACGCTTCGGCGGTGCATTGCAGGGTATCGGTCACCTGCTCCGCCAACAGACCGAGTACGCGTGCCACTGCGTGTGCGTCCGGATATTTCATCAGCACAATGCGGCTGCTGAACACCGCCGCGCACTTCCTTTCGTGCAACAGCATGCACAAGTCAAGCACCGGCACACTCGCGCCGCGATAATTGAGCAGTCCCGCAACATAATCCGGCGCCTTGGGAATGGAGCGCAACTTCACCTTGGGTACGACTTCGATCACTTCGCGCACATCCACCGCGTAGCTTTCATCGTTGACGTGGAATAACAAATACAGCATCAATCAGCGTCCTTGCGCACCTTGAACTTGGTCACGCCGTTTTGCAGGTTATGCGCGGCGTCGTTAAGGCGCTCGATGGCCGCGTTGGACTGGCGAATCGAATCCGCCGTGTGCTGCGCCGACTCATTGAGCAGGGTCATCGACTGATGAATATGTTCCGCGCCTTTGGCCTGCAAGTGCATGCTTTGATGTACCGACTCAAAGCGCGGCCGCAGTTCCTGCACCTGATCGATGACCTGCGCGAGCTGCTGGCTGACCTGCGTCACATCGTCCACGCTGCGGCGCACCTGATCGGAGAATTTTTCCATGCTCATCACACCGGCCGAGACCGCGCTTTGCATTTCTTTCACCGACTGTTCGATATCCAGCGTCGCCACCGCCGTTTGATCGGCCAGGCGGCGGATTTCGCGCGCGACCACCGCAAAGCCAAAACCGTATTCACCGGCTTTTTCGGCTTCAATGGCGGCGTTGAGTGACAACAGATTGGTTTGATCGGCGACTTTATTGATGGTCGTCACCACCATGCCGATGTTGCCGGCTTTTTCATTCAGGATTTCCAGTTTTGCGCCAATCGAACCGGAAGCGTCCACGATCTGTCCCATGGTGGTTTGCATGCGCGCCAAGCCCGCCTGCCCGAGCGTCGCGGAACGTGCCGCGACTTCGGCGATTCCGGCAACTTCGTTCATGGTGCTTTCCAGTTCTTTCGAGGTCGCGGAAATTTGCGTTGCGGTCGTGACAATTTCGTTGGTGGTGGCCGCCTGTTCGGCGGCGGTCGCGTCCTGCTGCTTGGACGTCGCGGCAATCTCGGTGGTGGACGACGCCACTTGAATACCGGAGCGCTGCACCTGCGCCACCAGACTGCTCAGGCTGTCGATCATGCGCTGCACGCCGCTCGCCAACTGGCCGATGGCGTCGCTGTTGGCAAGCGTGATGCGCCCGGTAAGATTACCTTCCGCCGCCTTGGTCACCACGCCGAGAATTTCATCCACCTGCCGACGTAAAACTTCCACCGCCGCGCGTTTTTCTTCAATGGAGTTGCGAATGTAGGTGATCATGATCTGCAAATTACCGGCCAGATCACCGATGGCGTCCGTCCCGCTGAAGCCGACGTCCACGTCGTAGTCGCCGTCGGTCACTTTATGAATCACGTCCAGCAGCCGCGCGACTTTAGAACGCAACTCTGCGGCCGAGTCATGCTCGCGTTTGGCGCCGATCATGATATTTTCCGCCAGCGTATTGAATGCCGCCGCCAGCCGACCGACTTCATCCTCGCTCGTCACTTCGGCACGCACGCTTTCCTCACCTGCCGCACGCCGATGCACCACCTTCATCAATTGCGCCAGCGGATTAGTAACCCAGGCCCGCATCACCAGATTCACCAGCAGCAGCCCGGTTGCCAGCAACGCAAAATTGGCAAGAATCGACACCCACACTTCCTGGCGTACGGAAGCGTCGAGCTTCTCCAGTGAAAAACTGATACGCACCGCGCCGTTGATCGCGCCCGAAGTCACGTGATGACACTGCAAGCAATTGACGTTGCGGGTGTTTTCGGTGGCGCGAAACGGCGTGAGCACCGTCATTACACGTTTGCCGTCACGGTCTTCAATAACGGAAATTTCCTCACCGGCCAGCGCACGCCGGTCAAAATCGTCCAGCGGCTGTTCTTCCGGATAACCGGGGCCGAACTGTTGCTTGACCGGCTCGCCGCGCACCACGCGCGCATCGACCACCGCACGCCGCGCCAGAACTTTTTTGCGCAAAATCGTGCGTTGATCCATGGTGCCGGTGAGCATCATGGTATTCAGGCTGTCGAAATAAAACGTGGTCAGGTCTTTGGTCTGCTCTTCGGCAAACTGCGTCAGGCGCGCGGTTTCGCGGCGCGCGTTGTAGGTTGTGACCAGGGTCATCACCAACAAAAAACACAGCCCCACCGTCAAATTTACTTTGCTGCGCAACGACCAACTGCGCAACGCCAGAAACCGCGCAAAAGCATTCTGCATAATTTTCCCTGCCAACCCTTTTTATAAAAACGTCAAGCATACCCCCTGAGCATAGCGGGTATCGAAAAAAAATGAACCCTGGATGCGGAGTGCGGGAGCTTGCTCCCGCTTGAATTTCCGGGGCTTGCCCCGGCTTTAACAGCGGCGGCAAGCCGCCGCACTCCATAATCTCTCAAGTCCTGTTAGGTGTTTCCGTTACACGAGCTGTGATTCGTCTAACGCGCGCGCACCTGACCACCACACTGCGGGGCATGGCATCGGCCTTGATCGGCATCGTGTTTGTCGGCGGCATGACGGCGTCGGGGATGCTGCAACCCCTGGAGTGGATGAGTTACGACGCACGGCTGCGCTGGTTCAATACCGACAAACCCGCGCCGTCGGAGATCGCGGTGATTTTGATTGACGAAGCCTCACTGCAATACCTGAATCGCGACGCCGGACGCTGGCCGTGGCCACGCTCGGTGCACGCTGACCTGCTCGACTTTTTGGCGCGCGGCAAACCGCGCGCCGTGGTGTTCGACCTGTTATTTGTCGAGAACCAGCGTGACGTGAATCGCCCCGGCGCGCTGAGCGCCCACGATCAACGCCTGATCGACACCACGCGCCAAAGTGGCTTTACCTACCATGCGATGCAGTTTCTCACCGAGCCGCCGGACGGCGCGCGCGCCCAGGTGTTGCAGTCACAACTGCCCGCTGACTTTACGGAACGTTGGTCGTTGCAGCGGCACTTACGCGTTGAACCCACCTCGACTGCGCCCAGCGAATACAACGATTTTGAAATCCCCATCGATGGCCTGTGGCAGGCGGCGCGCGGCGTGGGTGTGGTGCGGGCCGAGCCGGATCGCGACGGGCGCTATCGACGCATGCCGTTACTGCATGCCTTCGGCAATGACCTGTACCCTGCCCTGGCATTGGCGCCGGTGCTCGACAGCTTGCGCCCGACGACATTGCAATCGCACGCGGCAACACTGCGCCTGGATACACTCAGCATTCCGCTCGACTCCTCCGGCCAGTTGCTGATCAACCAATACGGAAAATTCAATGCTTACTCGTACAGTGGTTTGATTGCGTCACTTAAACAGCTCAATGAAGGCGACGTCGAGCACCTGCTGGTAAACCCGGACGAATTCACCGACCGCATCGTGTTTGTCGGTGCCGACGCCGTGGGCGTGCACGATCTGAAAGCAACTGCACTATCTGCCAAAACTGCCGGTGTCTACCTGCACGCGTCAGTGGCCGGTAATCTGCTGCGCGGCGATTTCCTGCAACCCTTATCAAGCACTGGCACGTGGAGTATCAGTGCGGCACTCGCGTTGCTCGGGGCACTGGCCGCGCTGGCGTTACGCCAGGTGACTTTAAAGCTCGCATTGCTATTCACGCTGCTGCTGTTGTTCGGCAGCGGCGCGGCAATCGCATTCCGCTACGGCGTAGTGGTGGACATGATGACACCGATGGCGGCGGCGTTTTGCGCGTGGTTTGCCGCCTTCAGTTTTTTGTTTTTCACCGAGGGCAAGGACAAGCGGCGCGTGCGCCGCGTGCTCGCACAATATGTCTCGCCTGCAGTGCTCGCCGAGGTGGTGGACAAATATGCAAACTACCTGCGCGCCGAAGTGGGCCATCGGGAAAACATTACCGTGTTGTTCGCCGACATCCGCAACTTCACCGGCATGTCGGAAACCTTGGCGCCGGAAAGAATCGTTGAAATGCTCAACATTTATTTTTCGGCGATGACCGACGTGTTGTTTGCACACCAGGCGACCATCGACAAATTCATCGGCGACGCCATCATGGCGTTCTGGGGCGCGCCGGTGCGCGATGAACAGCATGCGCTGCAAGCGGTGCGCGCCGCCCTGCGCATGCTGCAAGCGGTGCGTGATGTAAATACCCGGCTCATCGCGCTTGATGTCGCGCCGATTTCAATCGGCATCGGCATCAATACCGGCGAGGCGGTGCTGGGCAACATCGGTTCGGAAAAAAAGCTCGCCTATACCGCCATCGGCGACAATGTGAATCTCGCCGCACGTCTGGAGGGACTCACAAAAATCTACGCTTGCCCGGCATTGATTACTGAAAACACCTGGACTCAGGTTCGTGCCGAGTTCCCCTGCCGCCTGATTGACAGCGTGCGCGTCAAAGGCAAAACACACGCCATTCGTATTTACGCACCGCTGCCGTTTGCGGATGCGGACGAGTTAGCCACGGCACGTGCACTGTGTGAAACCACGGCGCGGGCTTTCGAGCACTATCAACAACGCCAATGGTCCGAAGCGCGCACCTTGTACCAGACCTTGCCCTCGGATCGATTACGCGAAATTTTTGTCGCCCGCTGCGATGCATACGCGCTCCTCCCACCGGCACCGGATTGGGACGGTGCCTACACGCTCAGCGGCAAGTAAGTCGATAAGGAGATAGCGTAAAATCCCGCGTATGCCAAAATAGACGTCACGACTCAACCTGACAAAACTATTTTGCAATGAAAAACATCCCCGCATTTTTTGCTGCGCTCCGCGCCGACCACGGTGGCCAAATATTTTTGGCTATTCTGGCGATGGTCGCGGTCGTCGTGCCGCTGCTCAACTTGATGGTGCCGGAATCCAACCCGCTGCATCTGTCCACTTACACCGTGACGCTGCTGGGCAAGTACCTGTGCTTTGCATTACTGGCGCTGGCGATGGATTTGGTGTGGGGTTATTGCGGCATTTTGAGCTTGGGCCACGGCGCATTTTTCGCGTTGGGCGGTTATGCGATGGGCATGTACCTGATGCGACAGGTCGGCGACCGGGGTGTGTACGGCAATGCGGAGCTGCCGGACTTCATGGTGTTTCTGAACTGGAAAGAACTGCCGTGGTACTGGTATGGCTTCGATCAATTCTGGTTTGCGATGCTGATGGTGATGGTGGTGCCCGGCTTGCTCGCCTTTGCGTTCGGCTGGTTTGCGTTTCGCTCGCGCGTCACCGGCGTGTATCTGTCCATCATCACCCAGGCACTCACCTTTGCATTGATGCTGGCGTTCTTCCGCAATGAAATGGGTTTCGGCGGCAACAACGGCCTGACCGATTTCAAAGATCTGCTGGGCTTCAACTTGCAAAGTGACGGCATGCGTGCCGCGTTGTTTTTTGCTTCGGCCGTGGCGCTGGCGCTGGGATATCTCGCCTGCCGCTACGTGGTGAATTCCAAACTCGGGCGCGTCGTCACGGCGGTGCGCGACGCCGAAAGCCGCGCGCGCTTTGTCGGCTATCAGGTCGAGCACTACAAGTTGTGGATCTTCACTTTCTCCGCCGTGCTGGCCGGTATCGCCGGTGCGCTGTATGTGCCGCAGGTTGGCATTATCAATCCGGGCGAATTTTCGCCGTTGAATTCCATTGAGCTGGTGGTGTGGGTTGCAGTCGGGGGGCGTGCCACACTCTACGGCGCGGTTGCGGGCGCGGTTCTTGTCAATTACGGAAAAACCTACTTCACTGCGGCCCTGCCGGACGTGTGGCTGTTTGCGCTGGGTGGCCTGTTCGTGATCGTGACGTTATTTCTGCCGCAGGGCATCGTGGGATTGCTGGCGCAATTACGCAAGCGCAAAAAAGCACCGCAACCCGTGGCAAGTAGCCCATGAATACATCGGGCACCCCGACCGACAGCGAACACATCGGCGAGGTCGGCCGACATCCGCTCATCCCCGGCACTGTGGATGTATCGCACCGCACCATTCTGTATCTGGAAGACGTTACGGTAAGTTTCGACGGCTTCAAGGCGCTCAACGATCTTTCGTTGTACATCGACGACGGCGAGTTGCGTTGCATCATCGGCCCCAACGGCGCAGGCAAAACCACGTTGATGGACGTGATCACCGGCAAAACGCGCCCCGACACCGGCAGCGTGTTTTTCGGCCAGACACTCGACCTGACCGAAATGAGCGAGCACCAGATTGCGCGCGCCGGGATCGGCCGTAAATTTCAAAAGCCCACCGTGTTTCCCGACCACAGCGTGTTTGAAAACCTGGAACTGGCGATGCACACCGACAAGCGCGTGTGGCACTCGCTGTTCACCAAACTCAGCGGCGAACAACGCGACGCCATCGCTGCCGTGTTGCACACCATTAACCTCACCGCACAACGCAAGCAACGCGCCGCATTGCTGTCGCACGGCCAGAAACAGTGGCTGGAAATCGGCATGTTACTGATGCAAAACCCGCGCGTACTGCTGGTCGACGAACCGGTTGCGGGCATGACACATCAAGAAATGGATCACACGGCGCAGTTGTTGACATCACTGGCCGGAAAACATTCAGTCATCGTGGTCGAGCACGACATGGATTTCGTCCGCTCCATCGCCCGCCAGGTGACGGTGCTGCACGAGGGTTCGGTATTGGCCGAAGGCAGCATGGATGAAGTACAAAATGACCGGCGCGTGATCGAAGTGTATTTGGGCGAGTGAGGAGTTTTGAAACATGCCAAGAGAAAATTTTTCATCCGGCACGCTGTGGGAACCCATCGTCGGATACTCCCGCGCGGTGAAGGTGGGTGCGTACATCCACGTTTCAGGCACTACGGCAACCGATGGTCAAGGCGGCATCGTGGGCTTAAATGACCCCTATGCACAAACCGTTCAATGCCTGCGAAATATTGAAGCGGCACTGGCGATGGCAGGCGCCACGCTTGCTCATGTGGTACGAACGAGAGTCTATGTGGTGAATATCGTCGACTGGGAAAAAATTGGTCAGGCGCATGGCGAATTTTTTCGCGACATCCGTCCGGCGTCCAGCATGGTGGAAGTGCGCCGCCTGATTGCCCCTGAAATCCTGGTCGAGATTGAGGCCGATGCGTATATCGGAAACTGATCATCTACGTTTTACGTTCGAGACAGACGCGGTGAGGCGCTCTGCTTTCTGTCATGCCTGTAGCCTGCCCCACTCAACACCACGTTGAGCGTTTAAAACGTAATTTCACTGTAGAATTCAACAATGCGAATAGATTGGGACCCTAAGAAGGCGCGGGCGAACCTTCGGAAACACAAAGTTTCTTTTGAAGAAGCCGCTACCGCTTTAAACGATCCCATGGCCGCAACGGGTCCTGACCCGGACCACTCAACCAGTGAACTTAGATGTATTACGTTCGCAGTGTCTGATGTGGGGCGCATTCTGGTTGTTTCACACACCGATGCTGGCGAGACTGTAAGAATTATCAGCGCTCGCGTCGCGAGCAGAGGAGAGCGAAAAATCTATGAAGAAGGGTAAACACGCACAGAAAGATGAACTTCGATCAGAATACAAACTATCTGATTTCCCCACGCCGATGGTCCGTGGCAAGTATGCCAAGCGGCTCAAGGAATCGTCGAATATTATCGTTCTTAACCCAGAAGTTTCAGCCGTTTTTCCAAACGGTGAAGCAGTAAATAGCGCCCTGCTATCGCTTATCAAACTAGCTAAAACAACAACACGCCCAACGCGTTCAAGCGGACGCGGCAAAAACATCGCGCCGCCTAACGCGAACGTTAGGTCGCACAAATGTATGCTGTCTTTGACACTCGATACTAACTGCGTAATTGCTCTTGACGAAATCCGCGCCAATCCAGCGTCGCACCGAGCCTCTGCGGCAAGGCGCGCGCCATTCATGCGCGTGGCGATGCATAGCGCCGACCAACACGCCGCGTTGCCCGGCAACATGACAGGACAACCATGAACATTCACATCGCCACAACAGATATCGAAATTGCTGCGTGTTACCCGGTCATGCGCGAACTGCGCCCGCACATTGCAGAGAGTGAATTTCTTGCCCGAGTCCGACGCCAGGAAAACGCAGGCTATCGGCTGGCCTTGGTGCAGGAGCCGGAAGCTGTCGTTGCCGTCGCGGGATTTCGGCTCATTGAAAATCTGGCGTGGGGGCATTTTCTGTACGTTGACGATCTTGTCACCCTCCCCGCTTGCCGTTCACAGCGGCATGGCGCCAAGCTGCTTGCGTGGCTCACCGAATACGCGGCAAAAGCAGGCTGCTTGCAATTGCATCTGGATTCCGGAATTCAAAGAAAAGAGGCGCACCGTTTCTATGCACGTGAGGGTATGACGATGACTGGCTTTCACTTCATGGTAGATACAGCACCTGGCCAGGCGCGCCCCAAGCCATGAACCTGCTAAGCATCCACCAACTCAACCAGTTTTACGGCGAAAGCCACACGCTGTGGGACGTCGATCTCACACTTGCCGAAGGCGCGTGCCTGTGTTTGATGGGGCGCAATGGCGTCGGCAAAACCACCCTGCTCAAAGCCATTATGGGTTTGCTGCCGACTCGCTCCGGAAGCATCCAGTTCGCAGGACAAGACATTTCGCACGCCAATGCCGAAACCCGCGCGCGGCTGGGCATTGGTTTCGTGCCGCAAGGCCGTGAGATTTTCCCACTGCTGAGCGTGGAAGAAAACCTGCGCATCGGACTGCCCGCGCGACGCGACGGCAAACGCGACCTCCCCGAACGAATTTTTGAATTGTTCCCGGTGTTGAAAAAGATGCTTAAGCGGCGCGGCGGCGATTTGTCCGGCGGCCAGCAACAGCAACTCGCCATTGGTCGTGCCCTGGCACTGGACCCGAAAATCCTGATTCTCGACGAACCCACCGAAGGCATCCAGCCCAACATCGTGCGCGAGATCGGCGACATCTTGCTGCGACTGAATCGCGAGGAAAAACTCACGGTGCTGCTGGTGGAGCAAAAGCTGCCGTTCGCACGCCGCGTGGGCGGTGAGTTTTGCATTCTGGATCGCGGCCGGGTGGTCGCGGGGAATACCATGGCGCAACTGAGCGACGACTTGATCCGTCGCTATTTAACGGTATAGCACGGGTGCCATACCGCCGATCTTAAACAACATCGACACACCCTCTGCATGCGTTTAGAACCCCGCAACGCATCAGCTCTTGACGTCAGTGAGGTGAGTGTTTTGTGCCACCCCGCGTCGGGCTAAAACAACAAAACGAAGCACTCTGGCGTGAAATCAACGCGCTGCGGCAAACGCAGTGAAAACCAGTTGATGCCCGACCTCCATAGATGTCGCGCCTGGACCCCACGATACCGTTCCAAGCCAGGGTGCGGCGATGCGTTCGCGCAACGCTGCAATATTTTCTTCCACGCACGGCATGGATGGTTCGATGACGTTGGCCACCCAGCCTGCGAACGGCACAGCGTATTGTTCAAGATTCTGCGCACTGAGCAACGCATGATTCAGGCAGCCCAGGCGCACGCCCACCACCAGGATCACCGGAAGTTCTAACGTGTGTGCAAGATCGGCGATGGTCGCGTCACGATTGAGCGGCACCAACCACCCACCCACACCTTCCACAATTACGACGTCGGCTTGCGCCGACAAAATATCAAGCTCGTGCTTGATGCGCATCAGGTCGATGGTTTGCCCTACCTGTGCCGCTGCGATGTGCGGCGCAATCGCTGGCTCAAACGCATAAGGGTTGATCTGCACATAAGTGAGCGGAAGTGAGGCGTGCTGTTGCAACGCCAGCGCGTCGTCGTTGCGTAAACCCTGCGCGGTGTTGGCACAACCGGTGGCGACGGGTTTCATCGCCGCCGTGGAAAATCCGCGCGCGTTAAAAGCCGTAAGCAATGCGGTGGAGATGCGCGTTTTGCCCACACCCGTGTCGGTACCGGTGATGAAGAAGCCGTGTTTCATGCGGTTCGGCGCCGAATTCGATTAACGGGAAACGTGGCCACGCCGTCGTGTGCGCTGACCCCTGGCGATGCGACGCGCCCCCAGGCGTGGCCGTAAACCACTTCGTAGCTCGCAGGCAACCGCCCATCGCGGCGCAATAATTCGTAGGCTTCCTGCATTTTTTTCACCCGGCCTTTGCCGGTGAGGCCATGCGCCCGGCCCGCTGTGACATTGTGGGCGCCGAGTGTTTTCAGGTCGGTCATGAGCTTGAACACGTCAGGGTAGGTGAGCGTGAGGCGTTCCACGTCCATGACCGGATCGGCAAAACCTGCGCGCACCAGTGCATCGCCGATGTCGTGCATGTCGATGAATGTATTCACGTGGGTGTGCGCGTCGGCGGCGCGCCAACTGCCGCGCAATTCCTTGAGCGTGTCAGGGCCGAAGGTCGAAAACAACAACAACCCACCCGGCTTGAGCACGCGCTGAAATTCTGCGAAGGCGGCGTCGAGCGTGTTACACCATTGCAACGTGAGGTTGGAAAAAATCATGTCGCTGCTGTGGGTCGCCAACGGTAAACATTCCACATCGCCGCACACGAAACTCTGTTTGCTGAACCAGCCTTTGTGTTTGCGTGCTTGCTGCACCATCGCGGGCGCCAGGTCGAGCGCGACCACGTGTGCTTTTTTATAGCGTTTGACGAGTTGCGCGGTGAGTGCGCCGGTGCCTGCGCCGACATCCACCAACACACTTGGACTGATGCGGATCAGCTCCAATCGTTCCAGCATGCGTTGCCCGACTTCGCGTTGCAGCACGGCGACCTGATCGTAGTTTTCCGCCGCACGCTGGAATGCTGCACGCACACGTTGTTTGTCGAGCATGAAATCCGCGTTACTCATGTAACAAAAATTCCGTCACGCGCTGTGCGCACACGTCAGGTTGTGACAAAAACGGAGCGTGGCCTGCACCGTCGATGACGTGATGCACGGTAGGCGGTAATAAACGTGCGATATCTTGCACGATCTCGGCGGGCACCAAGCGGTCGTGCGCACCCAATACCACCAATACCGGTTTCTGCAGCGCCGCAAATTGCGCCCGCAGATTGCTGTCGCGCAGAATGTTCAAGCCGCCGACGAGTGCTGCGCCCTGCGGCTCGCCGTGCGCGAATACGCACTCGCGCAACGCCCGCAGTTCCTCGCGTGCGACAGCGCTGCCTTGTACTTCCAACGCCAGAAAACGCAGCACGGTGGCGCGGTAGTCGCGCTGGAGTTCGGCGGAAAATTGCGCCAGCACTGCGGCGTCCATCGCGTGCGGCCAATCGGTGCTGCGCAAAAATTGCGGTGAGCAGGAGAGCAGCACGAGCTTGGCGACACGCTGTGGTGCGTGATACGCAACGTGTTGCGCGATCAACCCGCCCAAAGACCAGCCCAGCCAATACGCGCTTGGCGGTGCATGCGCAAGCACAGCGTGCGCGACTGTGGCGAGTGTGTACGGCGTGGGAAATGTCGTGCTGCGCCCATGTCCCGGCAAGTCGATCAACGTGACGCGGTAATGTTGCGCCAAGCGCTGCGCAAACCCGCCCCACACGCCGCTGTGCATGCCCCAGCCGTGCAGCATCACCAGCGCGGGACCAATGCCGAAACTTTCAACGTGCATACCGGCCCGAGATTCATGCAGCAGCATATTGATTTATCGCCCGTCGGATAAACATCATAAAAACATCGTCCTGCCGTCATGACTTTCCGCCCCGGCGGAAGTATATCGAACCTATCCGGTCGGTGCGCCTGTGCGTCGCAGCGGCAATCTATCCACGAGGTGCCTTCATGCATACGTCCAAAAATATCCAGCGTCAACTGGCCGTGTTCTGTCTGGTGGTCATGGCGAACGTGGCATGCGCCGATGCACAGACGCGTGATCCGCTCGAATTCTTTTTCGATCCGAGCTTCAACAATCTCGAGGAAGAAGTCGGGACCGCGCGCCAGGAAGGCAAGATCGGTCTGCTGATCATGTTCAACGATCCGGACTGCCCGTGGTGCGCGAAGATGAAAGCCACCGTGTTGAGTCAGGTCACAGTGCAGGAATACTACCGGAGTCGTTTCCGGCTGCTGCATATCGACACGCGCGGCGACACGTTGATGAAAAATTTCGACGGCGCCGAAATGGCGGAAAAGGACTTCGCCTTCAACATGCATCGGGTACGGGCGACGCCGGTGTTCATGTTTTTCGATCTTGAGGGCCAGTCGGTGATGCGCTACACCGGCGCGACGCGTGGCGTGGACGAGTTTCTGTGGCTGGGCGAATTCATCGCCAGCGGCGGCTACAAAACCGAAAATTTCACGCGCTATAAAGCCAGGCGTCTGGCGGCAAATCAAAAGGGGCCATGACGTGGGCAATGCCTTTGCGCAACGCGCGTTCGTAATGGGCGTGACATTGATGGCGTTCACGGCCACCGTGAGCGCCGCTCCGTTGCCGAATCCGCTCACGTTGGAACACGCGCTAGCGCTGGCGGACGAGCCGCATCCCGACCTCGATTTCGCGCGCGCCGAACTTGCTCTGGCGCAGGCGCGCCAGCTTGAAACCGGCGGGCGTTACGCAACCCGCGCGGTTCTTGACATCACGTCCGAGACCGCCGACCCGAGCACCGGGGGTGGCCATGTCGATGACAGCCGCGCACGTTTACTCGTGCATCAGCCGATCTACGATTTTGGTCACACCCGTGCGTTGACGATGTCTGCGGATGCCGGTGTCGCCAGTCGCCAGTTTCACTTATTGAATGCCCACCAGCAACGCCGGATCGAAATCATACGACGCTATCACGACGTGATCCTGGCTGATCTACGCTATGACGTCGATCTCGAAGAGATGACGCAGCGCTTTCTTAACTTCAACCGGCTCCGCGAACGGCACGCGTTGGGACAAGTGTCCGATCTTGATCTGCTCGAAGCCGAAAACCCGTATCAAGAGGCGCTCATTCGGCGCACTGCGAGCCAGCACGATCAACTCGCTTCGCGCCAGCGGCTGGCACTTGCGTTGAATCGACCTGACGAAATTCCCAACGAGCTCGTCACTCCCAACGTGCCATCCGTGGAGCGCGAAATTCCCGGCTTCAAGGCGGTGTACGAGAGCGCCGCAACCGCCAGCCCCGAAATTCTTGCGTTACGGAAAGAGGTCGAATCCGCGCAGGCCGGACTCGACGCGGCGCGTGCGCAACACGGCCCGACGCTCACGGCGGAACTGGAATTCGGAAACTACCAGCGCGCCCTCGCCGCACGCAGCGAGGTGCGCGCCGGACTGACGTTGCGCATGCCGCTGATTCAGGGAGAAGACCACCACGCCGGGGTCGCACGCGCTCAAGCGGAACTGGCCACACGCCAGGCGCGCCTGCTAAAAGTCGAGCACCAGCTCCATCAAGTCGCGCTGGAACTGGTGCAACGGCTGGCCATGCTCAAGGTGGAGCGCGCCACCGCGCAGCAACGTCTGGCAATGCGTGAACTGAGCCTGGACCGGCGGCGCGCGCTGTATGAAATGGAGGTGCAAACCCGGTTAGGCGATGCGATGGCGCGCCTGACCGAGGCGCAGTGGATCGCGGTAAAAACCGATCTCGACATTCTTTTAACCTGGGCGCGCATTGATGCGTTGTCGGGAAAGACTATCTTCACCGGGACACAGAGATGAAACCAGCACTGCGGATAATTCTTGCCCTTCTTGTCACTATCTCCGGAGAGGCCGCGTTAGGCGCGGGCTACGAGGCCACCGTGATGTTCGGACGGCGTGTGGAACTCGGTCTGCCGGTGTCCGGCGTGGTGAAGACGGCAAATGTCATGACCGGACAGAAGGTGGCTGCCGGGCAGGTTTTACTTACGCTCGATGACACGCTGTTCCTTGCCGCCGTGGCACAGGCGGAAGCCGGACTCGCGCACTGCAACGCCGATCAGGCCGTGGCCGCGCGCGACTATGCGCAGGCGCAGCAATTGTACGAACGTTCGGTGCTGTCCAACGTTGAGCTGGAAAATGCCAAGCTGAACGCTGATCGCGCCGCTGCCATCTGTCGTCAAGCCCAGGCACATTTCACCCGCGCCAACTACGAGCTTGAACACAGCAAGATCACCGCGCCGTTCGACAGCTGGGTGCTTGAGGTGCGCGCGCGTACCGGTGAAAGCGTTAATAGCGCGACGGAAATCCGGCCGCTGCTGGTGATTGCGGAGGCGGGCGAATACGTTGCACGGCTGCGCGTGCCGGCAAAAATAGCGGCGCTATTGGAGATCGGACAACGCGCCCACGTGATCGTCGCTGATCGGCCATTCGCGGGATGGGTGGTGACGACGGCGCTTACGCCGGTGGAGCATAAAAGCGGCGACGCGCGCTACGAAATCGGCATCGCATTCAAAACCGGCGACCTACTGCTGCGCGGCGGGCAGTCGGCCCGCGTGGAGTTTGAATAAAGGGGCACTTCTATACATCAGCCACGCGGATGATGTATCTCGTGAAACTCTTTCAGCCGCTCTTGGGCAATGTGGGTGTAAATCTGTGTCGTGGACAAATCACTGTGGCCCAGCAGCATCTGCACCACACGCAGGTCGGCGCCGTTGTTGAGCAGATGCGTCGCAAACGAATGGCGCAGGGTATGCGGCGATAACGCCTTGCTGATTTCGGCGATGGCCGCATAGCGCTTGATGAGATACCAAAAAGCCTGCCGGGTCATGCACTCACCCCGTCGGGTGGTGAACAGATATTCGCTGCCGCGCCCCTTGTTGAGTTGCACGCGGCTGTCGTCCATATAGTCACGCAGCCAGCGCAAGGATTCTTCATGCAGCGGCACCAACCGCTCCTTGCCGCCCTTGCCGATCAAACGCACCACGCCCTGCTGCAGATTGATCTGCGACAACTTCAGCGATACGAGTTCGGTCACGCGCAGGCCACCGGCGTAAAGCAGTTCCAGCATGGTGCGATCACGCATACCCAGCACCTGTTGGGTGTCAGGCGCCTCCAATAGTGCTTCGACTTCGGGCTCGGTCAACGCCTTGGGTAAGCTGCGCCCCAGTTTGGGGGCGTCGATGCGCAAACTGGGATCGACTTGCAATCGCCCCTCGCGGACCAGGTGTTGATAAAATCGCCGGAGGCTTGACAACAAGCGCGCGGTGGAACGTGGGCGCGCCCCGCCTTGGGCGCGTTCGCCCAGAAAAGTGAGCAGGTGTTCACGCCGTGCATCGGTAAGGCAAGGCGCGGTGTGCAGTTGCAGCCACTTGGCGAGTCCGGATAAATCGTGGCGGTAGGCGCTGATGGTGTTTTCACTCAACCCACGCTCCACCCACAACTGATCGAGAAACGCCTCAACCGCCTGTACATCGACTTCGCGCAGCGGCATGACTTCAGCGGCTGGTTTAGACATTATCCTAGAAACCTCAGTTGGACGGCATGCGCAGTGTGACCCCTTGGGTGCAGGGCAAGGCGCAAGGAGGAGGAATAGCGAGCTATTCCGACGAGTTGCAACACTGCCATGCGCCCAAGGGGGCGCGCTGCGCATGTCGTAGCGGCGCTCACCCAAATGGTGAAGCTCGGTTGAATAAGAAACTTCAATTTCATCATGAACTTTCTTACGCCTTGAAGCGGTCAACTGAGGTTTCTAGGATTATACGACTCATGTTCCAGTAACCACTGTTTGAGTAACAGTTCACTGCCAGCGGTCGCTCCCGAAAATCCACCCAGGCCGTGAGCCGCAACCACACGGTGGCAGGGGATCACGATCACAATGGGATTCGCGCGGCACGCACCGCCCACCGCCCGCGCGGCGCTGTTAAGACGCCGCGCCAATTCGCCGTAGCTGCGCGTCTCCCCAGCAGACAGGGTTTGCAATGCGGTCCACACTCGCTGTTGGAACGGCGTGCCGTTTAATTTTAGCGGGAGTGTAAAGCGCCACTGCGGATTGTCGAGATAACGTTGCAATTGCTGCGCGGCTTCGGTGGCCACAGCACTGGGTGTGATGCGCTCGAAGCCCTGCGCGTCGATAAAGTCAACATCGATCACCGCACGGCCATCGGTGCGTATCCCCACCTGCCACGATCCGACCGGCAACGGCACCACGGCCTCGTAGGAGCGCAATACCGGCTTGGTTCGCATATCAAGTATCATCCTAGAAACGGCAGTTGACCGCTGCAAGGCCTAAGCAAGTGTGCACAGGTATTGATATTTTTAGCCCCTACATGCTTCACCCAGAAGGTGAGGCCCGCTACGGCCTGTGCGGCACGCCCCGTTGTGCGCATGGCTTCGTTGCAACTCGTCCCAGAGCCGCGCAAAGCCAGCGCGGATGGGAATCATCGGAATAGCTCGCTATTCCTCGCTCGTTGCGCCTTGCCCTGCACTCAACGGGTCGCACTGCACAGGCCGTTCAACTGCCGTTTCTAGGATCATGGCGAACAATCTAAGTCGATTCGGGCAAGCGCACAACAAAAAAAGCGCCGCGATGACTCGCGGCGCTTTTCAGAAACTCCTAAAAATGCCTGTTGACTACTCGGCTGCGTCGGCCACTGCGGTAGGTGCGGCGCCGAGCTTTTCCTTGATGCGCGCCGACTTGCCTGAACGCTCACGCAGGTAATACAACTTGGCGCGGCGTGTATCACCACGGCGCTTTAATTCAATCGAGTGAATGCTTGGGCTGTAGGTCTGGTACACGCGCTCGACGCCTTCGCCGTGAGAGATTTTACGCACCGTGAACGCAGAGTTCAGGCCGCGATTACGTTTGGCAATCACCACGCCTTCGAACGATTGCAACCGTTCACGCTCGCCTTCTTTCACTTTGGATTGCACGACGACGGTATCACCGGTGTCAAACACCGGGACTACACGGGTCATTTGTTCTTTTTCAATCTCGTCGATGATGTTGCTCATAGCATGCTCCGCTGAAAATAAACCGATACTGCCTAACTCAATTTGTCTTGCTGTTCGCGCATATATGCCGCAAGCAACTCGCGTTCCGCGTCGCTTAACTTCGCGCCTTCCAGTAATTCGGGACGCCGCTGCCACGTTCGCCCCAGCGCCTGCTGTAAACGCCAGCGCGCAATATACGCGTGATTGCCGCCTAATAAAACTTCCGGCACCCGCCGACCTTCGAACTCTTCGGGTCGCGTGTAATGCGGGCAATCCAGCAGGCCACGTTCAAATGAATCTTGCTGCGCCGAATCTTCATGCCCCAACACGCCGGGCAATAAGCGCGTCACACCGTCGATCAACACCATCGCGGCCAGCTCACCGCCGCTCAGTACGTAGTCGCCGATGGAACACTCTTCATCGACTTCCATTTCGAGCAGGCGTTCGTCGATGCCTTCGTAACGTCCCGCGACCAGAATCATGCGTTGCCGCGTTGCCATGCTACGCAGTGCGGCTTGATCCAACGGCCGTCCCTGCGGCGAAAGAGCGATGACTTTCACATCATCTGGACTCGCGGCGCGCGCGGCGCGGATGGCGTCACGCAGTGGCTCAATCATCATCACCATGCCCGGACCCCCGCCGTAGGGCCGGTCGTCCACGCTGCGGTGCCGGTCGCGCGCGTAGTCACGCGGATTCCACACTGCCAGCTCAACAATGCCGCGCTCGACTGCGCGTCCGGTCACGCCGAAGTCGCGCACCACGGAAAACATTTCCGGAAATAAACTCACTACATCAAAGCGCATCGGCCGCTTGCCTCACGCTGAATCGGGTTCAAAAATCCGGATCCCAATCCACCACAATTTCACCGCGCGCCACGCTCACTTCGCGCACCACCTGCGCGGGCAGATACGGAATCATGCGTTCCCGTTCACCCTGCACCACCAGCACATCGTTCGCGCCGGTTTCAAATAACTGCGTCACCTGCCCCAGCGCAACACCGTTGACGGTAACCACGCGCAAGCCGATTAAATCGGACCAGTAATACTCCCCTGCTTCCGCCGGGGGCAGTTGTGAGCGGCGCACCGCAACTTCGGTGTGCACCAGTGCCGTCGCCGCATCTCGATCCGTGCAATCGATCAAAAACGCGACCACACCTTTGCCTTTTGCATGCCCATTGCGCACTTCGCGCTGCACCCAGGTTCCGGCCGTCGCAAAATACCAAGGCGAATAATTCAGGATGTTGGCGTGCGGCTCGGTATACGAATACACCTTCAGGCCACCGCGCACACCGAACACCCCGGTGATTTTGCCGACCACAACAAAATCGTCGTCGGCAGGAATGATCGCGCCGGGCTCTGCTACGGAGCGCGACACCCTCACCTACTCAATCAAGCCGCAACTGCGGCCGCAGTCAGTTTTTTCAGCTCTTTCGCCAAATAGGCGACACGCTCCGAAGGCTGCGCGCCTTTCGACACCCAGTACGTCATGCGTTCAAAATCAATACGTGTGCGGGTTTCATGTTCGCGCGCCATCGGGTTAAAAAATCCGATGTGCTCAATGAAACGGCCGTCACGCTTGCTGCGGCTGTCGGTTACGACCACGTTATAAAACGGGCGGCTCTTACCACCACCGCGCGCCAAGCGAATAGTCACCATCGCGATAATCCCCAATTACAAAGCTTGAAGTAAATAAAACGCCGCGCTCAACCACTGAGCCCGGCTGCAAAGGTCGCGTATTCTACGTAATTTCCTGGAAAAGAGAAACAGCCAGCCAAGGTTATTTCAGAGGCGCCATTTTTTGGCCGTTGCTATTTCTTCCGCAAACGCAGCAGACTACCTTCATTGCGCATTTCCAGGCGCCCCAGAAATGACATGCCAAGCAGCGCTTCGTGGGGTTCGCTGCCGTCGAGCACGGCGGCTGCGACATTATGTAATTCGATGCCGCCGACTTTGACGCGATCCAGGGTAATAAGATAACCCACGGTGTTGCCGGAAGCGGTGTTGATGTGGATCAGCTTGCCGTGCTTTTTGAAATCGATGCCCAAGCGCCGTGCCTGCGAACCATTGATCGCAATGGTGGTTGCGCCGGTGTCGACTAAAAATTTTACCGCCGTGCCGTTGATACTGCCGTGGCTGTGGTACATGCCCATCCGGTCAGGCGCGATACGTTCCTCGGTCACGCGCGCCGAGCTGAAGGTGGTGGACACCGACGCGGACTGCCCCAGCTTGTGAATCGCACGTTTGCCGGCGATTTCCAGCACCACGTAATCCGGCTCCACCGCCAGCAGCTTGATGCCCTCGGGACTGACTTCGGCGATTGTCAAGACACGGCGCGTACCATCGATGACAATCACCGCCTTGTCTTTAAATAATCCCACCACGTCGATTTGCGCGGCGTGCGTACCGACATTGGCGAGACACAACCACGCCGCAACCCACACTTTCACACACCGTTGAATCGTGCTAGAAATTTGCGGGCAGACCAAGGAGCACACTATGCAACCCATTTTAATCGTCACCCATGTAGACCACGAGGGGCCGGGATATTTCGCGCAGGTGCTGGAACGCCATACGCTCCCTTACCGTATTGTTGCTATCGGCCGTGGCGATGCGCTGCCTGAATACCCCAACGACTTCAGCGGCCTAGTGTTCATGGGCGGGCCGATGAGCGTGAACGATCCGCTGCCGTGGATTGAGCAGGAATTAAACCTGATCCGCAGCGCGGTTGCCGCGTCAATCCCGGTGCTCGGACATTGTCTCGGCGGCCAGCTCGTCAGCAAAGCGCTGGGTGGAATTGTGACCCGCAATCGCGTCACCGAGATCGGCTGGTTCGACGTTGAGCATGTCACGTCGCCCGCTTCAACTGCGTGGTTTGCCGATTTGCCCGCGCGTTTTCCGGTGTTCCACTGGCACGGCGAAACTTTCTCGCTACCGAAAGGGGCCACGTCTTTGCTGCGCAATGGAAACTGCGAACAACAAGCGTTTGCCATCGGCAACACCCTCGCCATGCAGTGCCATATCGAAATGACCGAGGCGATGGTGCGACAGTGGGTCGCCAGCGCACCGGAAGAATTCACCCACCCGTCCGGTGCCGTGCAAAGCGCCGGGGAAATCACCCGCGACCTGACGGCGCGCGTTGCACATTTGCAGCGCGTCGCCGATCAGGTCTACGCGCGCTGGCTTGCGGCGGTACGCAAATAAAAAACGCTGCACCGGAATTTTCGGCACAACGTTTTTACTTCGCACCACGAATGCGGCTAATGCGTGCTGTTCAGCGCGTTTGCGCGATCGAAACACTGCTGTTCGCCGCACCCTTGGCGCGTTGCGCGTCGGCACCCGCCTGCGCGCGCATGGTAAGAATTACACCGACACCTACGATGATGGCGAGCAGAAACAGGAAATCGGGTTTACGTCTTTTTTTCATGATATCGATCCAGGCACGGGTAAGATTCACTGCATGTTCAAACTTACGGCAGATGCTGGTGCGCCTTGACTACTGCAATCACTATTTCGTGATTCATATGCGTGTTCCGCGATTCTGGTCACACTATTTACCGCCGTGTGATCGCCCATGAATTCGTTCCTCGGCATCAATTCATGCCGAACCATGCCGATAAACTACCCGCCAGGGTTTTCTCGCGTATTCACAGGACTACCATGACCCAACATGCTCATCGCCTCACTTCCGCGCCGGTTGCAATCATCGGCGTGGCTTCGTGCCTGGGCGCGCGCGATCCGCGTTGCGACTTCGGGCCCCAGCAAGTGCAGCGCGCGCTGGAAAAACGCCTGGCGGATTCGGGCATCGCAGCGCAATGGCGTGACACCTTGCATCCGCGTGCCGAGCTTGGCGTTGCGGATGATGCCTACGCGCAAGTGGCGGAATTGAGCACGCGGCTGGCGCACGCGGTCGCTGCGGAAATAAGTCAACACCGGCGCTTTGCGGTGATCGGCGGAGATCATTCCTGCGCGATCGGCACCTGGAGCGGCGCGGCGCTGGCGCAACGGAAACTCGGCCCGGTCGGTTTGATCTGGATCGACGCGCACATGGACAGCCACACGCCGCAGACCAGTCGCAGCGGCGCACTGCACGGCATGCCCTTGGCCTGTTTACTGGGACAGGGCGACCCACGCCTCAGTGGCGTGGGCGACACGTCAACCAAACTTCACGCCGCTCACGTCGCCGTAATCGGCGTGCGTAGTTTTGAACCTGAAGAACAACAGTTATTGTCTCGCCTTGGCGCGCGGGTCTTCAGCATGCACGAGATTCGCCGCGACGGATTGGAACACGTCATGCGCGCCGCGTTAAACATTGCGCTCAGTGCACCCGGCGGCTACGGCATCAGCATCGACCTGGACGCGATTGATCCGGTGGACGCGCCCGGCGTCGGCAGTCCGGAACCGGGCGGCATTCCCGCCCAGGCTTTGCTGAATAGTCTCGCCCTGGCACGAAACGACCCGGCGTTACTGGGTGTGGAAATCGCCGAGCTCAATCCGTTTCGCGACCGCGCCGATAAAACCACGCAACTGACCTTGGCCCTACTGAGCGCCATGTTATGACAAAAAGCAACGTCGTCGATCTGGAAAACATTTACGGCGCGCACAATTATCAACCGTTGCAAGTGGTGCTGGTGCGCGGCAAAGGCGCCTATCTGTGGGACGATCAGGGCAAGCGCTATCTGGACATGATGAGCGCCTACTCGGCCGTGAGCCACGGCCATTGCCACCCGCGTCTGGTTAAAGCGCTGGCGCGCCAAGCCAAACAACTCGCCGTGTGTTCGCGGGCTTTTTACAATGACCAGTTGGGGCCCTTTCTTGCCAAGGTTTGCGCGCTGACCGGCTACGATCAGGCGCTGCCGATGAACAGCGGCGCTGAGGCGGTGGAAACCGCCTTGAAAGCGGCACGCAAGTGGGCGTATCAGATCAAGCGCGTGCCGCAGGAATACGCGGAGATCATCGCCTGCCAGAATAATTTTCACGGCCGCACGCTGGCTGCCATCGGCCTATCCAGCGAACCGCACTACGGTGCCGGGTTTGGACCGTTTGCGCCGGGCTTCAAACTCA
>JANOOV010000416.1:0-3805 GCA_031421535.1 Gammaproteobacteria bacterium | reverse complement strand
CTTCCAGGTCCAACCCGCATCCAGCTTTTGTGTCACACCCAGCACGTTGTGCGTGGCGCGCAGGCGTCGCAGATTCGGATTGCCTAATTTGTCGATCACTTGAACACCGGCGGGAAACTGGTTGTATTTGCCCCACCCGGCGGTAATCAGTGTGTGCGGTGTCCAGTCCCACTCTAAGCCTAGGCGTGGCTCAACATAGGTACGGTCCAGGTAATCGTCGTGCGTCCAGTGCAATCCGCCAATTAATGTCAAGTCCGGTGCAACACGCCAGCGGTCTTTTGCAAATACGAATTTGGTGCGGACGGGAAGGTCGTCGATATGTTGTACGCGCGGTGCGTTATTGAGGTCGCAGGGTTGTTCAAGATCTGTTCTCGGACAATAAAGAATATCCAGATTGAGTTTCACATTTAAGCGTGAATAGTCTCCGCCAAGCGTCACCGCATGATTAGGCGCAGGCTCGAAACGGAATTCGTCACGCAGCAATAGATTGTTAAACGTGGCATCCACAGTCCCGGCGCTGCCGATCGAAGTGGATTGGGTTTCCCACAGACGGCCGACATACAGTTTATTCACGGCAGTGGAAGTAATGCGCGTGCTCCACTGGATGTTCTGCGTGTGGTACGACTGACTGATGGACGAATTACCGATCAGATAGGGCGCCTGCTTGGCGTCGTCGGAGTTGCCCGTTTTGGTAAACGCAACACTGTCTGATGCGCCATTGGTATTCACGGTGAGTGTGTTCATGTCATTCATCTCCCAAATATATTTTCCCTGGTAATCGTAGTAACGCGGGAACACAACCTTATCGCCGGTTTCCTTGTCTTCGATGGTGCCCAGCAAAAAATCCAGGTAGCTGCGGCGCACCGATAACAGCACCGATTGACTGGGCGTGATCGGGCCTTCAATCAGCCCGTCCGCGCCGATCAGGCTGACGTTGATTTTTCCACCGAGCCGATCCGTGCGCGGCTTGCGCAAGGCGACGTCGATCACCGCGCCGGTGACATCACCGTATTCGGGGCCAAACGCGGCGGCGTACAAATTAAAATCGTCAACGATGTTGGCGGGCAGCACGCTCACGAATCCGCCCATGTGAAACAAGTAACCCACCGGCACGCCGTCAACATAATAGGCATTGTCTTGCGGGCTGGAGCCGCGAATCGCGGGCGCGCCGCTGGCGTCGCTGCCCATCGCAATGCCCGGTAAGGCTTGCAAGGCTTTGATCGGATCGCCACCGGCGCCGGGCACCTGGCTCAACGCTTCGCCGGTCATCACGGTTTTCGACCCGCGCTCCGCGTTGCGCTCGGCGCGCACCACCACCGGTGGAATGGTAAAGTCCTGGCGCAGGAAAATTTTCTTGGTTAAACCGCGCGCGATATTCTCGCCTGCGATTGAAATCTGCTTGGCGCTCTCAAACCCGACCGCCACCGCACCCAGCGTGTAGTCTCCCGGCGCGGGCAGCGTCAGAGTGAAACGGCCGCGCTCGTCGCTGGTCGTATTGATGCTGTCGTTGTCCTCCAGATAAACCGAGGCGCCCAGGATCGGATCGCCGGAGCCTTTTTCCAGCACCTCACCGTGCAGGGTGACCGGGTCGGCACTAGCCCATGCCATCCAGAGGCTTAATACGCCTGCCAAACTCCAGCTCAACCAGCGTTGTTTTTTCATACTGTCTCCGTGTTGCAGTTGCGTATTCCCGAGTTGAATTAAAACTCCATCTCCACGCCGAAGAAGGGAAAAAAGAACGGGAGGGAGTATGAAGGCTTTCTTTCGCTGAAATCGGCATTGTACTCATAGCCTTGGATATTTCTGCGAAAGTAAGCGTTGATCACTTCGAGATACAGATTCACTTTCCAGGTGTTGTAAACCAAGTGCTTGTCAGCGCGCAGATCGAGGCGGTGATAGGCGGGTGCGCGGAGCGAATTATACTCGCCATTCACGGGCATATAGGTTTTGTTGTCCGCTTTTAGAGTGCGCCCGATCACCGGCGTATAGGGATTGCCGCTGTGGTAGGTCCAGCGTGCGCCATAAGACCAATTCGCCGAATGCTTGTAACTCAATACGCCAGTGGCAATCACCGGCTGATCGAAACTGATGGGGAAGTTCTGGCCGGTGGCGTCGATACGACGGCGCGATTGGGAATAGGTCGCCGATAACCAGCCGGACCATGGCGTCGAACGGTCTTTTTTCACCAATAACTCAACACCGTGCGCGTTGCCGCTGGCGCCGTTGGTGTAATTAACTTGCCGGTCGGGGATCACCATATCCTCGAAGGTTTTGTAATAGCCTTCCAGCTTCCAGGTCCAACCAGCGTCCAATTTTTGCGACATGCCGAGCACGCTGTGCGTCGCGCGCTGGCTCTGTAGATTCGGGTTGCCGAAAACATCAGACAATAGGGCACCTAGGCCACCTAGGCTGCTTTCGCCAAATTGGGGAAATTGGTTGTATTTTCCCCACCCAGCGCTAATCAGCGTGCGCGCTGTCCAATCCCATTCAACCCCTAAACGTGGCTCGATATACGTGCGCTCCTGGTAGTCATCGCGCGTCCAATGTAACCCGCCGATTAATGTCAAGTCCGGCGCAACCCGCCAGCGGTCTTTGGCAAACAAAAATACGCGCTGCACCAGAAAGTTATTTTTGTATTGCGTACGTACCCCGGCATCGAGGTCGCAACTTTCACCGAAGCCGCAAGCGATGTACTTGAAATCGAAATCCTGGCTCAACCCCAAGCGTGAGTAATTTCCGCCGATCATCACCGCATGGTTGGGTGCGGGTTCAAAGCGGAACTCGTCACGCAGAAAGAGGTCATCGGATATCTCATTCATACGTAAAGCCGTACCATTTGATAAAGATAGGATTTTCTGTGTGCGGCCGAGATAAGTTTTGTTCACAGCGGTCGCGTTAATGCGCGTGTTCCACTCGATGTTTTGCGTGTGATACGACAGGTTATACAAATGGTTTCCGGCCATATCCGGGTCACGTTTAGCGCTATCGGAATTCGCAGAATGGGTAGATTTCGCGCTATCCGCCGCGCCATGGGTATTCAGCGTGAGCGTGTTGGCGGCGTTGATCTCCCAAATATACTTACCCTGGTAATCGGAGTAGTCCGGTAAATATTCGGTCACGCCGGGTTCGCTTTCAAATGGTGGGAACAAAAAATCGAAGTAGCTGCGACGTGCGGAAAACAGCACCGACTGATGCGCGCTGATCGGGCCTTCAATGAGCCCGCTCGCAGCGATCAGGCTGATGTCTATTTTGCCGCCGAGCCGATCCGTACGCGGCTTGCGCAAGGCCACATCGATCACTGCGCCGGTCACATCCGCGTATTCGGGACCAAACGCCGCCGCGTACAAATTAAAATCGTCGACCACGTGGGTGGGCAACACGCTGGTCAAACCGCCGATGTGAAACAAAAAGCCCACCGGTACGCCGTCGATATAATAGACATTGTCTTCGGGGTTGGAGCCGCGTATCGCGGGAGCGCCAAAGTATTCAGAGACTGCAATGCCCGGCAAGGTCTGCAAGGCTTTTAATGGATCGCCATTAGCGCCTGGCACCTGGCTTAACTCTTCGCCGGTAATTATGGTTTTCGACACCCGCTCCGCGTTGCGCTCGGCCCGCACCACCACCGGCGGAATGGTAAAGTCCTGGCGCAGGAAAATTTTCTTCGTTAAACCGCGCGCAGTGTTGTCGCTTGTGACTGGAATCTGCCTGGCGCTCTCAAACCCGACTGCCACCGCACCCAGCGTGTAGTCTCCCGGCGCGGGCAGCGTCAGCGTGAAACGGCCGCGCTCGTCGCTGGTTGCATTGA
>JANOOV010000415.1:0-2486 GCA_031421535.1 Gammaproteobacteria bacterium | reverse complement strand
CACGTCCAGTTCCAGCGCACCGCTGGGCGCGATCACGGCAGCGCCGAGCATGAACCTGGAAATTCTTGCCGCATCGACCGGCGTGTTCTGCACGTCGGCGAGGATCGCAACGGTGTTGAGCATCTTGAACGGTGCGTCGGTGGGGTTGTGCTCGCTCGCCGCAAGAACCACGTTTTGCTTCAGCGCGTTTTCAACTTGCGCCGCCGAGGTGCCTTCGTCACGCAACAGCGAGGCGAGGCCAGACACATACGCCGCTGCCGCCGACGTGCCGTAGAACGGCGCGTAACGGTCGTCGCCGTATTCGGACAGGCTGGTGGTGAGCATGTGGTTTCCGGGTGCGAAGAAGTTGACACCCGCACCCCAGTTGGAGAACCCGCTGATCCAGCCGCCTTCGTCGTGGCTGCCCACGGCGATCACGCCGCTGTATTTGGCCGGGTACATGGTGTCGTTGGCGTAATCGTTTCCGGCAGCGGCGATCACCAGCATGCCGTTGGCGCGCGCGGTTTTAATCGCGCCTTCCAGCAGTGCGGAGTATTCGTAGCTGCCGAAGGAAAGATTCAAAATGTCAACGTGCTGCGCCACGGCCCACTCGACCCCGGCGAGGATGTCGCTGAGTTTGCCGCTGCCTTCTTTATCGAAAGCTTTGATGGCGCACAGCGACACATTCGGATTTACGCCTTCCACGCCCACATCATTATCCAGCCCGCCGATGACCCCGGCGACCATGGTGCCGTGGCCGTTGTAATCCATCTCACTGTCATTCGGTTCGCCCAACAGCGGGCTGCTGATGACGTTGACACCCGGCACGATGTTGGGTTTTAAATCTTCGTGATCGAGGTCGATGCCGGTGTCGATGGTGCACACGGTGGTCTTGGCACGCGACGGCGCGGTGAGCGCGGCACCCGTTGGAATGCCGCTACCGCGTTTTTTATTCAGGAACGCCTTGCGCTCCGGTACTTTGTTCAGGTGCCACAGTTTGGTTTGGTAGTTCGGTGCGGCTTGCGCCGCTTGCACATGGGCGATGACGTTGGGCTCGACCGCCGCCACGCCCGGTTGCGCACGCAGCTTGGCAATAAAGGCGTCGAGACCGATGGCCGGTTCGTCGAAAGTGACGAGATGCGTGTCGGACGTGACTGCCGCAGAACGCCGGGTGTGTTTTTTGATTTCCGCGTCGCCGGTGAGTGCGGCGGTCGCCGCACCCGGGGCCGACATGCGCACCAGCACTTCGTCGGCGTGCCGGTAAACCGCGTGGCCTTGCAGTTTTTTGTAAGGCTTCCAGTCGCCACGTTGCGGCTTGAAGGCGTCGGTCTTGGGCGGTGAAAGTTTCTCGAAGGACCGGGTAATGGCTTGTTCCTGCGGCGATACCAGCGGATCGGCCGGTGCTGCAGAGGCACCGTGCGCGAGCAGGGCTGACGCGCATAGCATGCGCGCCAAGCACCGCCCGTTACCGATTTTGTCTCGTATTGGCCCCATTACCACCCTGCTCCCATCACTGCACCTGCTCTTGAGCGCACGTCACGACGCTTGCATTTAACGTATCGCGTAGGCGGATGAGGCGCAGCCGTTATCCGCCATTGGCATGCACACCGGTAACGTTCGGCGGATAACGCTACGCTCATCCGCCCTACGTCAACGTCCGCCTTACGCGTTACCAATCACTCTATCTTTAGCTGCCCGGTGGATTTCTTAATATTTTCTGGTCCGCAACCAGCGCTTGAAATAACAGTAGTAATACTCTTTCCAGCTACTTGCGAGGAAACGAGCATCGCCATAATCCGCTTTTGTGTCTCAACATCAAAATCGGACCAAACAACCGTCCATGCGTTGCTACTAACGCACGATCCGGCCGGTCCAGAAGATGCCGCTAACGCTACCTGAACCACTACTGCATAGGTGGGGTAAACATACATTGTAGTAACAGGCGCGCCGCCGTTATTCCACGTGTCAGCTTCAGCGACTCCGCCCATCAAAAGCGGAGACAACAACACCATTCCCGCAAAAATCTTTTTCATGTTTCCTCCATACCGAATAACCGGCATAAAATCTCACTCTGAATTAATGTCAAGTAGCCCGGAAAATCGTTTTAAACTCCGGGATACGCCATGGGAACTACAAACCTCGCCCCCGGCAGCAACCGCAACCCACAAAAGCGCAACACAACACCGTTGCGCAGCAGAAACGACGCCACACGGGATTTGCACAACACGAACAACAAAATTGAAAGCTCTGCGGCTAAGCGCAGAACACGACAGGAACAACAAGGAATAAGAAACGGAACATTCGGAACCGGATGCCGGATGCCGGATGCCGGATGCCGGATGCCGGATGCAAAAAACTGTAGACGCCCCCGCGAATCCCCACAACGTTCCCCTTCCCCTGAACTGCTTCCGTGGTACGAGCCTGACTTTGATTTACTCAACGACGCAATTCGTTTTTGTCGCGTTGAGCGATTCGCAATTTATTGGGCGGGTGACTTCATGTCAACA
>JANOOV010000414.1:0-4455 GCA_031421535.1 Gammaproteobacteria bacterium | reverse complement strand
GCTTACGAGCCGGTCATACAGTTTTTAGGCGCCATTGCGTTGGCGCTGATCGTCTACATCGCCACCGGCCAGGCCACCAGCGACCGCAATACCGTGGGCGGCTTCGTCTCGTTTTTCATGGCCATGTTGCTATTGTTTGCGCCGATCAAGCGTTTGACCGGCGTGAATGAGCAACTTCAGCGCGGCCTCGCTGCGGCGGAAAACATCTTTGATTTGCTGGATCAGGATGGCGAGCGCGACAGCGGCACACAAACGCTCGGACGCGCGCACGGCCAATTGCAATTCGAAAACGTCACCGTACGTTACCCCGGCAAAACCCAGGCAGCGCTGGAAGAAATCACGCTGACGATTGCACCGGGCGAAACAGTCGCGTTGGTGGGCGCATCGGGCGCGGGCAAAACCACGCTGGCCAATCTAGTGCCGCGTTTTTACGACCCGGATGCGGGCACGCTGATGCTGGACGGCATCGACACCACCCAACTCACCTTGGCCAGCCTGCGCGCCAATCTGGCGTTGGTGTCGCAGGACATCGTGCTATTTAACGACACGCTGACCAAAAACATCGCGTATGGCGCGCAGCGTGGGGCCACCTTTGACCAAGTACGCGAGGCCTGCGTCGCCGCGCACGCCTGGGAATTTATCGAAAAGCTGCCCGATGGTTTGGACACGCTGGTGGGAGAAAACGGCATGCGCCTGTCCGGCGGGCAGCGCCAACGCATTGCGATTGCACGCGCGCTGCTCAAAAATGCGCCCATCCTGATTCTGGACGAGGCCACCTCCGCACTCGATACCGAATCCGAGCGCCATGTTCAGGCCGCGCTCGAAACGCTGATGGAAAACCGCACCACGCTGGTCATCGCGCACCGTCTCTCCACCATCGAACGCGCCGACCGCATTGTGGTGCTGGAGGCTGGCCGCATTGTAGAGGTCGGCCAGCACACAGAATTGATCGCCAAAAATGGTCGTTACGCGCAATTGCACGCGCTACAATTTTCCACATGAATATGAACGCACCCTGGGTCAAACCCTCCCGCTCTTTACTCACCGAAACCGGTCGAGCCATCGGCGATTATCAAATGATAAAAAATGGCGACCGGATTTTGCTGGGATTATCTGGCGGCAAAGACTCGCTGTCGCTGCTGCACACGCTGCACCACTTGCAGCAAAAAGCCCCCGTCAAATTCGAGCTCGCCTGCTGCACCGTCGATCCACAATCACCGGATTACGACCCCAGCCCGTTAACCCCTTATCTCGCCGAACTCGGCATCCCATACTTTCTGGAATCGCAGCCGGTGCTGGAAGAAGCCAAAACCCGCATGGACGGCAATTCTTTTTGCGCCTATTGCTCACGGATGAAGCGCGGCATTCTGTACCGCGTCGCGCGCGAGAACGGCTACAACGTGCTCGCGCTGGCGCAACACCTAGATGATCTGGCCGAGACTTTTTTGATGTCGTCGTTCTTCGGCGGCAAGCTGCGCACGATGCAGGCCAACTATCTGAACGACGCAGGCGATGTGCGCGTGATCCGCCCCTTTGTTTACGTGCGCGAACGCCAAACCCGCGACTTCGCCGCCAACTCAAATTTACCGGTGATCCCGGAAAACTGCCCCGCGTGTTTCGCGATGCCGCAGCAGCGCTACGCAATCAAACTCATGCTCGCGGAACAGGAAAAAACGCATACGCGGATTTTCAACAGCCTGCTGACCGCGATGCGGCCGCTGATGGGTGATCCGCCTGCAAATCAGACACGTTGATTCTAAAAGCTGCTGACTTACTGCGCTTTCTGGTCGGTGCAGCGCGCATGGCTCAAACAAGGTACAAAAAAATTAAAAAAACGCGGGCGGGCTCCGCCCGCACCCTTTAACCCGTGGGGGTTGCCCCCACACCCCGAGCATAGCTGTTGCCGCTTCAGCGGCTTTACAGCCACAGCCTACCCCTTGCGGGTATAAAAGTACCAATCACCCGAATGCACCCTGAAGGGCACAAGACCGAATCACCCACGCCGCCGTCTCGCAGCCGCCCCAACCAGCGCGAGGCCCGCCAGCAGCATCGCCCATGTGTCGGCCTCCGGCACGGCGCCGACATCGCCGGAGCTGACTGCTAACGCGTATGTGACGTAGCTATCGTAGACCACGCCTTGGTAGCCGGAGCCAAAGTCGAAGTCCCACGCGCTGTTTAAAGTATTGGGCTCGTACGTGGCGGACCAGTACCCGTAGGGCTGAAAATTGGTAAAGGGGCCGGTGTTGGTTAATCCCCCGCCGGATTGTGGATTCCCGGCAGTATCGTAATAAGCCTTGTTGCCCAGCACGTTGTAAAACAGGTGCGCCATCTCGCCCGTGGCGGTGTCGACGTTGTAGCCGCAGTCGGTGCCAGTGAAGGCAAAATTGCAGCCTGGCGTGCCCGTATCGACCACGGTGGGCAGACGCCAGTTGTCGTAGGTGAGGTTGTTGACGGCATCGACAAGGCTGAGGTTGGCGGCCCAGGTGTTGGCATCGGCCCAGCCCATCACGCCGTACTCAACATAGCCACTGGTCTTCGCGTAGTTGGCGTCGGCCAGCCAGGTGATGTCGCGGTCGGTGTCGTAATAGGCCTCAAAACTGCCAAGGCTGCCATTGAGATCGCGGCCTTGCAGCGCGGCGTGGGCGCTGCCTGAGACCAGGCCAAGCGCGAGGACGATAGGGGCAAGCTGGATACGGTGGATCATGGTGTTCTCCCAATTAAAATGAATTAAGAAAAGCGCGGAGCATGGGCAACCGGTTGCTGCATGTGGCTATTGTTCAACCATAGCCAAGCTTCTCCCAAAGCCCCGCAGATACGGGTGTTTCCGACACGTCTTCGCTATTTTTGCACATCCCTGTTACAGCAATCAAGGTGGAGTCGCGCCTGAAATTGGCCCGTTTGGCTCATGCGGATCGCATAGACGTACTTGCCAAACTCGCCGACCCAAGCCATAATGACCATTATGTTCATATCAACCATATTGCCATGATTAGCGAAACCAGCGCCGTTGCTTTCCGCCAGAATCTGGGCGAGATGCTCAACCAGGTGCAATACAGGCACGATAGTATTGTGATCAACAAGGACGGCAAGCCGGTCGCGGCCTTGGTGGACGCGCGGCTATTTGCGCGCATCCGCCGCATGCAGACACGCTTTGACACGTTGTGTCAGCGCATCGAGGCGGGCTTTGCGGAGTTACCCGAAGGCGAGGGACTGGCCGAAATCGATGCGGCGGTGGCCGATACACGCGCCGGGCGTTAGCCGTGCCAACGCTGCGCGTAGTGCTGGACACGAATGTGTTGCTGTCGGGCATTGCCTATCCGGCCAGTGTGCCGGGCAAAATCGTCGGCGCATGGAAGCACGGCGCGCTGGAGGTGGTGCTATCCGTGTTCATTCTGGATGAGCTGCGCCGGGTGCTACCCCGGCTCACGCAACGGCACGGATTGAGCACCGCCGAGATTGACGATCTAGTGGACATTCTTTCGATTCAGGCCGAAGTGATCGACCCCGCGCCCGTGCACGACGTAGCGCTGACCGACTTCAACGATCAGCCCGTGTTGGGTACGCTGATTGCGGCGCTGCAACAGTCTCACGCGGATGCGCTGATCACCGGCGACAAGGCCTTGCTAGCGCTAGCCGACCGCTACCCGATCCGTACCCCCGCCCAATTTTGGGCAGCGCATGGCGGGCTGTAGCGCGACGAGTGTTTGCCGTCCCGGTGCGCTGTTCGACCCTCTACCCCGCGCTAACTAAGCGCCACCTTGCTTTGTGCTTCGAACCGCACACGCTTACGGGTAAAATCTAGCTTTTTTGATAATTACCTAGAGCCAAGCTAATGACGACTTCCTTCATTCCCCCCAAACGCATCCTGATGGGCCCCGGCCCCTCCGACGTACCGCAACGCATTCTCGACGCGATGGCGCGCCCGACTATCGGCCACCTCGACCCGGCGTTTGTCGAGCTGATGGAGCAGATAAAAGCCATGCTACGCATGGCATTCAAAACCGAAAACGCGCTGACCTTTCCGGTCTCTGCGCCCGGTTCGGCGGGCATGGAAATGTGCTTTGTGAACCTGGTCGAACCCGGCGATAAAGTCATCGTGTGCCGCAACGGCGTGTTCGGCGGACGCATGCTGGAAAACGTCAAACGCACCGGCGGCGTACCGGTGATCGTCGAGGACGCCTGTGGCACGCCAGTGTCGCCCGACAAAGTACGCGATGCCTTCAAGGCGAATCCCGACGCCAAAATCCTTGCGTTTGTTCACGCCGAAACCTCGACCGGCGCGCAGTCCGACGCCGAAACGCTGGGAAAAGTTGCGCAGGAATTTGGCGCGCTGACGATCATGGACTGCGTCACCAGCCTCGGCGGCACGCCACTACATATGGACAATTGGGGTATCGACGCGGTGTATTCCGGCAGCCAGAAATGTCTGTCGTGCACGCCGGGCCTGTCGCCTGT
>JANOOV010000413.1:0-2224 GCA_031421535.1 Gammaproteobacteria bacterium | reverse complement strand
GTTCAGCGTGTCGCGCAAGAATGCACAGGGCAAGGTCACTCTGGTCAACAAGCTCAAGCGCGGGGATGTATTCGGCGAAGAGGCGCTGCTCACCGGCGAGCCGCGCAATGCCAACATCGTGGCCATGAGCGACGGCATTGTCATGCGCCTCTCGAAGGCCGACTTCGAGGAGCTGTTAAAGAAACCGCTTATCGCCTACGTGACCGTGGAAGAGGCCCAAGAGCGCCTGCGGCGTGGTGCGCGTCTGGTCGATGTACGCAGCGCGGCGGATTTTCAGCAGGGCGCGCTCAAGGGCAGCGTGAATATTCCCATCGCCGAGTTGCGTGGACGTTTATCGCAGCTCGATCCAATTTCCCCCTACGTACTGTATTGCCGCAACGGCGTGCAAAGTGAGGTGGCTGCTTTCTTGCTACGGCAGCGTGGGTTCGAGGTGGCGGTGTTACGGAACGGCTTAGAATCCTTGCGGCGCGAGTCAGCAGGGAAACTCTGAAAATCCCTCTTCCCCTGAGGGAAAGAGGGTTAGGGAGAGGAGGCGGCTACTTTTTCCCGCTGGCAGGTTGCCAAAAACTCCTTTGGGCGTCATTGCGAAGCAATCTTAGGCTGCAAAAGGCTAATGATTGGAAATTGCTTCGTCGCCTTTGGCTCCTCGCAAAGACAGCATTTTGGGCTTTTTCAGTACCTGCTAGCAGATACAGATTATACAAGACCGCTCAATGCGGCTTTTCGTCCGTGGGCTTCTTTTTCGGTTTGTGCAAGGTCACCACATGTGTTTTCTTTGGTTCATCGATGAACTCGGGACGCGCCGCGCTCGGGCGGCCGGCCTCGGCGGCTAATTCTTTTTCGCGCGCACTGATGAGCCCCAGGCAGTCGCGGATATTCTGAATGGTGTTTTCGGACAACGGGTGCTTCATGCCGGGGGGAGTAGAGGTGTCCTTGGCGATATCGGTGAGCACGCGTTTCAGCATACGTAGGATTCTTTCCTCTTTACTGAAGTCTTCGGTCTTCATGGTAACTCCGTTATCGCTTTGGTCATCTGGCCCATTCTGACATATCCGGCTCTCGCTCTCATCCGTTCAGTGCGCCGATCTGATTTTGCTGGGCACGCAGCTTACTGATGATTGTCTCGAATTCGCGGACACGATTTTTCATTTCTTCGACCACCTGCGGTGGTGCGTTTGCCACGAAGTTGGCATTCGCGAGCTGGTTTGTGGCCTTGGTCAATTCCTTTTCGAATTTTTCGATCTCTTTGCCGAGACGCAGCAATTCGGCTTTCTTATCGATAATCGATCCAAGCGGCACGTGTATTTTCATGCCGCCCAACAGGAATACCGCCGACGGCGGCGCGGTTTCGCCACTGGCGAGGGTTTTGATCCCGGCCACGCGCGCCAGGTTTCCTGTGATCAATTGCTGAAGGTACGGATCGTTGAGTAATTTCTTGTCTGCGTCCGCGGCATCTTCGATCCACACGGTTTCCAATGTTTGTGCCGGCGACACGTTGTATTCGCCGCGGATATTGCGAATGCCATTGATGAATTTCTGCACCCATTGCATGGCGGCGACGGCATCTGCATCGATGCCGCCTGGCTTCGTTCGCGGGTAAGGGCGACGCATGATGCTCGGGTCATC
This sequence comes from Gammaproteobacteria bacterium, assembly GCA_031421535.1. Lineage (GTDB taxonomy): Bacteria > Pseudomonadota > Gammaproteobacteria > SG8-11 > SG8-11 > UBA6921. The sequence continues at coordinate 598 of JANOOV010000413.1, read as the reverse complement.
GATGCCGGCGAGTGGCGCCACACGTAGCCAGATTTCCTCGGTGATGAAAGGCATGATCGGGTGCAGTAAGCGCAGACTGGCTTCCAGTACTTCGATGAGGGTCTTGCGCGTACCGCGTACAGATTCCGCGTCGCCCAGAGCGATTTGTTGTTTGGTCAGTTCTACATACCAACTGCAATATTCATCCCAGATGAAACCATAGATCGCCTGGGCGGCGAGATCGAAGCGGTAGTCGGCGAAGCCGGTCTCCACTTCCACGATGACTTGCTGCAGGCGTGATTGAATCCAGCGGTCAGCGGGGCTGAAGCGAACCGGCGCAGCACCGACCCCACAGTCGTGACCTTCGGTATTCATCAACACAAAGCGCGCCGCATTCCACAGCTTGTTGCAGAAATTGCGGTAACCATCGATGCGTCCGAGATCGAACTTAATATCGCGCCCCTGAGTGGCGAGGCTCGCGAAGGTGAAGCGCAGTGCGTCCGTGCCATAGGCGGGGATGCCCTCAGGGAATTCCTTACGCGTGGCCTTCTCGATTTTGGGTGCGTCGCTCGGCCGCATGAGACCTGTGGTGCGCTTCTTGACCAGGGTCTCGATATCG
>JANOOV010000412.1:0-2879 GCA_031421535.1 Gammaproteobacteria bacterium | reverse complement strand
GCCAGCATCTCGGAGGTGCCACCGGACAGGTTGGGCACTTTCACGCCGACGATGGCGCGCACCACGTCATCGGTCTTGGTGCTCTTGGCCTTCTCCACCGCCTTCACCCACATGTTGAAACCGATGTAATGCGCTTCCATCGGATCGTTGGTGACACGCTTGGGATTTTTGATGAAGGCCTGCCATTGCTTGATGAACGCGTCGTTGGTTTTGTCTTCGACGCTCATGAAATAATTCCATGCCGCCAGATGCCCGACCAGCGGCTTGGTGTCAATGCCCGACAATTCTTCTTCGCCGACCGAGAACGCCAGCACCGGAAAGTCCGACGCCTTCACGCCCTGGTTACCCAGCTCTTTGTAGAACGGCACGTTGGCGTCGCCGTTAATGGTCGAAACCACGGCGGTTTTCTTGCCGGTCGAGCCGAACTTCTTGATGTCGGAGACGATGTTCTGCCAATCCGAATGACCGAACGGCGTGTAGTTGATCATGATGTCTTCTTTCTTCACGCCTTTCGCCAACAGGTAGGCTTCGAGGATTTTATTGGTGGTGCGCGGATACACGTAGTCGGTCCCGGCCAACACCCAACGTTTGGCGGCACCTTCTTTCATCAGATAATCCACGGCGGGAATCGCCTGTTGATTGGGCGCCGCGCCGGTGTAAAACACATTGCGCGACGACTCTTCACCTTCGTATTGCACCGGATAAAACAATAACCCGTTCAACTCTTCAATCACCGGCAGCACCGACTTGCGCGACACGGAAGTCCAGCAGCCGAAGATCGCAGACACCTTGTCTTTTTGCAGCAGCTCGCGGGTTTTCTCCGCGAACAGTGGCCAATTGGAGGCCGGGTCAACCACCACGGCTTCGAGCTTCTTGCCCAGCAACCCGCCTTTTTTGTTTTGCTCGTCAATGAGCATCAGCATGGTGTCTTTCAGCGTGGTTTCGCTGATTGCCATGGTGCCCGACAACGAATGCAGAATGCCGACCTTGATGGTGTCCTCGGCCGCCTGTGCGCACAGCGTGCTGAACAGCAGCGCGCTGGCAACGAGTCCTAACTTTGCTGATTTCATTTGATTCCCCTCTTTAGGAAAGAAAGTTTATGTGTTGATATCTGCATGGTCACAACGTCGGACGGCCGTGTCGCTACTGCTGATCCGCTACCGGTCCAAGTGAGCGTACTCACCGAACTGCCGGGATATCATCACGCGTTGTGCCACGCAGTACAAGCCGCTTTGAGGACTCGTGGGTGCGCGTGTGAATGAATCGGGTGGTACACGCTAAAACTATCTGTTTTTCAACATCCCGCGCTCAACGATAAATCCGACGATGTCTTCCAATCCCTGTTTGGTTTTCAGGTTGGAAAAAATGAATGGCCGCGCGCCGCGCATTTTTTTCGCGTCGCGCTCCATGATTTCGAGCGATGCGCCCACGTGCGGCGCGAGATCGACTTTGTTGATCACCAGTAAATCGGATTTGGTGATGCCTGGCCCGCCCTTGCGCGGAATCTTGTCGCCCGCCGCCACGTCGATCACATAAATCGTGAGGTCGGACAGCTCCGGGCTGAAGGTCGCGGCAAGATTGTCGCCGCCGCTTTCGATGAAGATGACATCAAGCCCGGGAAACTTTGCGTTCAAGTCATCGACTGCGGCGAGATTCATCGACGCATCTTCGCGAATGGCGGTGTGCGGACAACCGCCGGTTTCGACGCCGATGATGCGGTCTTCCGGCAGCGCTTGGGCGCGGATCAGAATCTGCTGATCCTCTTTGGTGTAAATGTCGTTGGTCACGACCGCGATGTTGTAGTTGTCGCGCATGCGTTTGCACAAGGCTTCGACCAGCGAGGTTTTGCCGGAACCGACCGGGCCGCCGACGCCGACGCGCAGGGGAGGTTTGTTTGACATTGATGAAATTCCTTTATTTGGTAGGAGCGCCGCCCTCGGCGCGATGTTTTTTCGGTGCAGATCATCGCGGCGAGGCGCCGCTCCTATGACCTGAATAAGCGTGAATACTGCGTTTCATGCAACGCGCCCGCAAGCGCCAAACCCGGTGCGGAAAAACCGATGTCGTCATCGGAAAGTGCCAAGCCGGTTGCTACTGCTTGCGCGATCCGCGGGATGAGCTGGGTAAGCAACCGTTGCCCGGCGGTCTGGCCGAGCGGGATTAATTTCACTGCTGACAATACCTGGTTCTCCGCCCACGACCAAAGGTAACCGTGCAACGCATCGGGCAGCGCGATGTTCCAGCGTTGCGCGGCCAGTGTGAACAGCGTGAGGAAACACACGCTGTCGGCTTTGCACCACGCGCTGGCTTCGTTCATGCCTAAATCATTCAGCAAGCGCGCCAGCGACAAACCCATGTTGCGGTCTTCGTCCTGCAGCTCACGTGCTTCGCGGTTGGCGAACAGGAATTGCGACCAGCGCGTTACTTCGTTGACATCGTCGTGTTGCCACGCGTGATACAGGCGCGTGGCCACCGGTACGTCCAGATGTGCGAGCGTATGGCTGAGTAAACCGGCGATCCAGTTGAGCGCGCTCGCTTCATTGCGCACCCATTGCACTTCGATGGCATATTCCAAACCTTGCGAATAACTGTACGCGCCGACGGGCAGGGCGGGGCTGGCGAGGTGGAGTAGATGTAACAACCCGACGTCTGAGCTTGATTCCCTCCCCCTGCAAGGGGGAGGGTTAGGGTGGGGGTGAGTATTTTGAGCACCCCCATCCCCACCTTCCCCCTTGCAGGGGGAAGGAGTTTCTTCGTTTGTTGTTTTGCTTCCGGATTCAATGCTCATGATCATGCACGTGCGCCTGCCCCACATACGCCCCCGCCTCCGGCTCAAACGGCACCCGCTCAAATGTCACATCCAGGCCCATATGCACAAG
>JANOOV010000411.1:0-1842 GCA_031421535.1 Gammaproteobacteria bacterium | reverse complement strand
TGGCCTTTTATCCGTTTGCGCCACGCCCAAGGTGCGGGTGATGGGGGTTCTCCAATCTTCAATGTCATCCGGTGGTCAGTGTTATCCCAACCCGGCGCGGCGCAAGCCGTGGGAGGCGGGCGCAAAGTATTCTCAAGTTTTGCGGGGCATAGCCACCCGCTTTACGGGCTATTATCAGGCGTGTTAACGTTGTCCCCACGTGTGGGTGGGCGTGGGAGTTGCGCCAGCTCTCACTCCGCCCATAATGAGTCTCTTCCGGGAAAGTGTACAACATCCTTTACCGGTTCTCACCCTGGCAGGTTTTTGTGCGGGGGCCGCATTAAGTGCAGGGAAATAACCAGGATTTTTTTTGCACGCTCGGGGTCGCAGGCCGATTTCACGTGGTCGCCCTTTCCGTTTGCGCCACGCCCGCGTGACGCAAGCCGGGGTGGGTCACATTGGCCTGTGAATGTTACGTTCAAGGGCTTTGGTGTGCGGGTGCGTCTTGTGCGGCGTCCCCCCCATGGTCTAACATTGCATTCAAGAGGGACACGCCTTGTCGGGGCATCGCAAGGTCACGCGTCTCATCACGGGTGGCGCGTTGTTCTGACTTCATCGTGGGCGTGCCCCTTAACTTAACGTTAGGCAATCTCAAAAGAGCAGTTATTTTTCGACGCAGAGGCATCACGCGCTCATTCCATAGCGAGCCAACGAGTGCGGTCAGTGGGAAAGTATAGTGGTTGCGGACAGACTTTACTCCGCCCGGGGATGTGCCAGAGTTGGGGGTAACCTTTTACCTTCTGTGCTTTAGCAAGTTTCTTGTGTAGGCGGCATCAAACGCAGGGTGAAATAAATCGGAGATTTTCGCATCACGTATTCAGTCTGTTCCCAGCCAATGATCGCGGCTTGAGGGCAGGCGCAGCGGTCACGGATAGACCGCGCTCCGTTGTGTGCTGAGTCTCTTCCGGGAAAGAGTGCGACATCCTTTACCTTTGCTCGCCTTGGCAGGTTTTTGCGCGGGGCAGCGTCACGCACCCGGAAATGACTGGGCATTTTTTTGCACGCGCCGGGATTGCGGACAGATTTTACGCTGTAGCCCTTTCCGTTTGCGCCACGCCTCACGGCGCGACGCAAGCCGGGGTGGTTCTCAGGCGTTACGGGTAACACCGTCAGGGGTTTTTCTCTGGCCGGTTGGCACTAAATTATGAGAAAAAGAAAAAAGACATGAGAAGAAAAAAAAGCCTAACATAGCGTTCAAGAGGGACACGCCTTGTCGGGGCATTGCAAGGTGTTGGGTCTCATCACGGTAAGCGCGTTGCTCTGGCTTCATGGTTGGCGCGCCCCTTAACTTTGCGTTAGAACGCAGCTTGTGTAGCCAAACATCACGGCCTCGGCGCTACCCAAGCCAAGCGTTGATGCAAAGTGGCTTCGTGAAGCAAACGAAATATCCAGGCCCCTGACATGACGCAAAAAGAAAGCGAGGTGCTGTTCGTGCCCCGTCCCGTTCCGTGCTTTAATCCAAGCCCCGTTCTAACTTTTAGTTCGAGCGGACGCGGTGAGACAGCGGCGCGTTTCCTGTGTCTTTCGTGGCCCGCGCCGCTCAACTCAGCGTTAGGCAAAGGTTAACGCTCCCGCCGATGCCTTACTTTGTTCAATTGGGAGTGAAGGGGAAGAAATGAAAAAATATATTCAATTCGTTTGTGTTTCAATTATTGCAACTATCATGTACGGCTGCGCAACAAGCTATCAGCTCAGTGACAAGGGCGTAGAATTGAATAGAAATATGACGCAAAAACAGGCAGAAGAGATCATTAAAGGTTTTGTCCACCCGTTGAACGACAACGGCAGAATATTCAGCAGCGA
>JANOOV010000410.1:0-1756 GCA_031421535.1 Gammaproteobacteria bacterium | reverse complement strand
TGAAGATGGCACGGATATTTATTGGGCGCGGGCGCAGGTGGCCGAACGCCTGAATCAAATCTGGGGTGATTTGCCGCAAGGCGTGTCCGGTGGGTTGGCGCCAATTACCACGCCGCTGGGCGAAATTTACATGTATCGCATTGTCGGCGAAGGCTACAGCAACCAAGAGTTGCGCGCGCTGCAGGACTGGACCATACGCCCGCGTTTGCGCACCGTGGATGGCGCCGCCGATGTGAACTCGCTCGGTGGAGAAGTACGCGCCTTCGAGGTGATTCCCGACCCGGCGCAACTGGCGGCGCAAGGTTTGGATTTGCATGACATCGAACAAGCGCTGGAAAATAATAACCGCAACGCAGGCGGAGACCGCATCAACCGCGAGCAGGAAATGTTGCTGGTGCGTACCGTCGGCCAATTGCGCAACGCCGACGACATCGCCAACCTCACCATCACTACGCGCAGTGGTGCAGCGGTACGCATCAAGGATGTGGCGCGTGTGCGCATCGGCTCACTCACCCGCTACGGCGCGGTGACGGCAGACGGTAAAGGCGAAGCGGTGACTGGCTTGGTGCTGTTGCGCAAGGGCGCGAATAGTCGCAGCACCGTGGAAGGCGTGAAGCGCGAACTGGCGGCACTCGCCCCGACCCTGCCCAAGGGTGTGACGATTGTTCCGTTTTATGATCGTACCGAATTGGTTAACGAAGCCGTGAGCACAGTGCAGATCGCGTTGGGCGAAGCGGTGGTGCTGGTGCTGCTGGTGTTGATCGTGCTGCTCGGCAATCTGCGCGCCGCGCTCACCGTGGCTTTGATTTTGCCGCTGTCGGTGCTGGCGACATTTATTTTGATGCAGGTGTTCGGGGTTTCCGCCAACCTGATGTCGCTGGGCGGATTGGCTATCGCCATTGGTATTTTGGTGGATGCGGCCGTGGTGGTGGTGGAGAACGTCCACACGCAACTGAGCCGTGCGCCGCCGGGCGTGAGCCGCTTGCATCTGGTTTATCGCGCCACGCTGGAAGTCGCAACTCCTGTAATTTCCGGCGTGCTGATTATTATCATGGTGTTTCTGCCGCTGTTCAGCCTGACCGGGTTGGAAGGAAAGATGTTCACGCCGCTGGCGATTACCATCTCGTTTGCGTTGCTCAGTTCACTAGTGCTTTCACTCACGGCGATTCCGGTGCTGGCCAGTTTTCTGATGCGCGGCGGCGCGCACCAAGATGATTGGATACTGACACGCATCAAACGCATCTACCTGCCGCTGATGCGCTGGGCATTGCGCCAGCGCGGCGTGGCAGTGAGTGTCGCACTGATCGCACTGCTAGGCGCGTTGGCACTGATTCCATTTATCGGGCGCGAGTTCATGCCAGTGATGGACGAAGGCACGACGGTGATTATTGTGGAGAAATCCTCCAGCGTGTCGCTCGAACATTCGCTGGCGCTGGACGAGCCTATCCACAAAGCGTGGATGGAATTGCCGCAAGTCACCGGCGTGGTGTCGCGCACCGGTGCGGACGAGCTGCGTCTGGATCCGATGGGGCTGTATCAAACGGATAATTTTGTGCTGACCAAACCGCGCAGCGAGTGGGGCATCAGCGTCGAAGAATTTAACCAGCAACTGCGCGACAAGCTGGAGCGCTTCAAAGACTTGGAGTTTGACATCGCCTTCACCCAGCCGATAGACATGCGCACCTCGGAAATGCTGACCGGTGTGCGCGCCGCGATGGCGATCAAACTGTTCGGCGGCGACCTCGCGCTGCTGGAG
>JANOOV010000409.1:0-7740 GCA_031421535.1 Gammaproteobacteria bacterium | reverse complement strand
ATGCACGTGCATCAGTCGCTTTTCAAAGACGGCACCAACCTGTTCAGCGGCAACAAATACGGTGGGCTGTCGGACATCGCTCTGTACTACATCGGCGGCATCATCAAACACGCCAAGGCGCTGAACGCAATCACCAACGCTAGCACCAACAGCTACAAACGTTTGGTGCCCGGCTTCGAAGCCCCGGTGATGTTGGCCTACTCGGCCCGCAACCGTTCTGCCTCGATCCGCATTCCGCATGTGCAGCATCCGAAAGGACGCCGTATCGAAGTGCGCTTCCCGGACAACACCGCCAATCCGTATCTGGCGTTCACCGCCATGATGATGGCCGGCATCGACGGCATTCAGAACAAAATCCATCCCGGCGAAGCCATGGACAAGGATCTGTACGATCTGCCTGCCGAGGAAGCAAAAGACATCCCGAAGGTGTGCCACGCACTCGACATGGCACTGGAACATCTGGATAAAGATCGCGCCTTCCTGAAAGCCGGTGGCGTGTTCACCGACGACGTGATCGATGCCTATATCGCCGTCAAGATGGACGAAGTCACGCGCTTCCGCATGACTGCGCATCCGGTGGAGTTTGATATGTATTACAGCTGCTAAGTCACTTATACGTTGTGCAGTAAAACAAGCCCCCGCAAGGGGGCTTGTTGTTTGTGGGGCGGGAATATACCGCGTTGGCCGTGCGCGGATACTGAACCAAGGTGTTATCACATGGTTATACAGGAAGCCCCACGCCACACACCGATCTTCGTTAATCTCCTCGGACGGCCCGCTGGTACTCGGTCAGAAGTTGTGGATCATCGATAGAGCCATGGTGGTGAGTCTGTCGCCATCCAACGTCCACTCCCAACCACTGAACGACGCGAGTGGTACGGATCGCCAGCGACAGCATCGTCGAGCCTTTTGAAAATTCGCCACGCTCGCGCCCCGCGAAAACCACCATGTCCTCCGCTTGAAACTCAACGATATCGCCCAGCTCCACCCACACCTTCGCGGGCCCAGCGAGTATCCGTTGATACAGCGCGGCGATGGGCTCGTAACCGCGCAGAATTCCCCCCAGCGGATTGTTCAGCTGAATGAATTCGTGCGCCGCCCACACCTGGCTGAACGTGTTCATGTCGCGATGGTTAAAGGCGTAGTAAAAAGTTTCCAGCAACGCGCGCGCCCCATCAACATTGCGGTCGCTGGCGTACTGAATTCTATTTGTCGAGCTTTGGCCATAGGTGTGTGGCGAACGCATCAACATGCGTGTGTCTCCTCAAATGAGTTTGTTCTCGGCCGAGATTATTACAAATTCAAGGGTGCCGGGCCGGGATCAGTGACCGAGCATCTCGCCCTCAATGTCGCGTACCAGGTTCAAGATGAACATCTCGTTGAAGCCGTGCCAGGTTCCATACTGCGCGCGCATCGGGTAGTAAACAGTGTCGAAATAATTGGCCATCTGGTGCTTGCGCGCGCCCAAGGAGCCGGTCTTGTGGAGGGCCTCCCGCGCCAGCCGCCGACTGTTTTCCATCATGTCGCGCCAGTCGATCAGGTCCTGTTTCACGCCGTAACCGAAGTGCGATGGAACGAAAATCTCGAAGTCGAGTGCGGCGACGCGATTCAGCGCTGCGAGGTACCCCGGCGCGTAACGGTCCGGCACACCCACGGGCGCCACGCTCTTTACGAGACCAAGGTCGGCGGTAAACACCAGCTTCTCGGACGGAAGGTGAAACGCGTAAAGCGTGTCGGTGTGCGAAAGACCCAGGTAAAGGGCGCGGATTTCCACCCCGCCGATGTTGAGCGTCGTGTCGCCGGTGAGCACACGCGTCGGTTCGAGCACATCGCGATGCTCGAATTCTTTCCAATAGGTCGTGCACTTCTCGTGAGCGACGACTTCGGTTGGCGCGAGCACTGCCCCGCCGCGCGTGTGGTCGAGGTGGTAGTGCGAGTAAATCAGCGTGTGGATTCTCCTGCCCGGGAACTTCCTGTCCAGTTCTTGCTTGAGCGCTGCCGCCATCGCGGCGTTCATCGGATCAATCACCACGAGTCCGGCGTCGGTCACAACAATCAGGTTGCGGTACCAGTTCCAGCGGAACGTATACACCTTGTCGCTCAGCTGTTCGAACTGTGTCCCGTCGATGCCGGGACCATGAAAATAAGGCTCTACCGTGGTCATCACGGTTTCGAGAATGAAACTTCTGCAACCGGTCACCGCGAGGAGGATGGTCATCCCTACCGCTATAATTTTTATTGTCATGACATGCTTCCCGAGGGTGTGGCACGCAGTGATTGCGTTGCGCCACGTTCGCGCAGTAATTTCCACAGCGACACCCCGTGAAACCATAACCACAGCGGCGCGGGGAAGAACACGGCGTACATCATGCTGTGGTGGGGCCCAATCTCGGGCAGCAGTATGAATGCCAACGAGCCCGCCACGATCAAAATATCCGCGAGCCCGAAAATGTTGGCGAACCACGCCCGGCGCGCACCGTCGACTTGCACTGCGTATGAAAACGCGGCGACCAGCCCGAGAAATCCTGCGGCGATATGCGTCCAGCCATCCAGGATGCCGAACATACGGGGCAGATTTCCCAAGCTTGCTTGCATCAGGAATCCCGCGCCGAAGAACACCCGAATCCCTTGTAACAGCAGCAGTTGTTCTTGGGTCAGACTCAACAGCGTGCGGCGGAGCGACGGAGCCAGAAAGAGCACTACACCGATCATGCCGACAAACGCGCAGATCGTTATTAAAAATGTCACGCCCGAGACACTTTCCGGGAAGACATTTTTCGACGACAGAGCCCAGTGCAAGAGTGCAAGCCAGGCCAGCATCCCGGCACCAATCCCGAGACGCACGCGGGCGTGCGGCTTTGCCAGCGAGATGACCCACAAGGTGTAGATCATCATCATGAAATCCAGACCCAGCATGAACCACGCGGATTCGTTTTCGGACATGGCTTGACTCCTTCAACAGGTTTATATGAAATTCAGAATAACGACGTGGTAGGGTTGTAACAATGCGAAAATCGACTGATAAGTTTGCTGAAACAACTGATATGAGCGCATTTACGGATGTTCTCAGCGACGCGCTGCGGTCATTACGGATCAGCGGCAGCCTGTTGCTGCGCGAAGACTATGTGGCGCCGTGGGCCATCGCGATTCCGAACGCGGAACGCCTGGGCGCGCTGCTGAGGGTGAAGCCGGGAACGCGGGTGGTTGCATTTCATATGGTTGAGATCGGGCACTGCGAAATCACACCGGATGACGGCGATGCGGTGGTCATGGCGACTGGCGAACTGACGGTTTGTTTCTCGGGTGTCGCACACCGAATCGGGCAAGGGAAAAAACCCAAGGTTGTGTCCGTCGAAACACTGTTGGCGGGCGGCGGCAACAATGCCCGGGCTGAGACTGTTGACGGCGCGCGCGGCGCGGCGCTGATGTGCGGCGTGTTTCTGCTGCGCGACACGCTACTCAACCCGTTGTTTGCAGCGCTGCCGCCCTTGCTGCATGCGTCGGTGTCGCGCCCCGGCGAGTTTCACAACTTGGCTGGTGTCGCACGCCTGCTGGCCCAGGAGATCGACCGCAAACCCTTGGGCGGCGGCTACATCGTCGAGCGCTTGCTGGAAGTGCTGTGCGCCGAGGTGATCCAGGCGCACGTCGAGAGCGCGCCGCGCACCGGCTGGTTGCGTGGGATCAAAGACCCGGTCGTTGGCCGTGCGCTTGCGGCGATTCATGCGCGTCCCGGCGAAACGTGGTCGGTACACCGTTTGGCACAAGGCGTCGCCATGTCGCCGTCGCGATTTGCCGCGCGCTTCGCCACTGCGCTCGGCGAAAGCCCGATGGTATACGTTGCGAAATGGCGGATGAACATAGCGTGCCGACTGTTATCTGCTACGCAACAGGGAACAAGCCAAATCGCTGCTGATGTGGGTTATGAAAATGTTGCCGCATTCAATCGGGCGTTCAAGAAGCACGTGGGCCTTCCCCCGGCAGCATGGCGCGCAAGGGAGCGAAACATTTGAATGACATCAACCAACGCGGAGCATTGTGATTTGCATGACCAGTAGGGACAATGACTTGGTACTATAGTTTTAAAAACCCCGAGGCCACCACATGCTCCACAAATTAACTGCCGCAACCGTGTTTGGAATGCTAATCGGCGTAAGCGCCCACGCCGAGCTATACAAAAAAATCGACGAACAAGGCAACATCACCTACAGCGATGTGCCCAGCGGCACGGCAAAACCGGTGAAACCGCCGGGCTTGAGCACCTACGGCACGCCTGCGCAACACAAACAGTCCACCAAGAAACCGCCCGATACTGCGAAACCCGCCGCCGCCAACTACACTGCGCTCGCGATCACGAGCCCGGCGCATGACGAGACCCTGCGCGACAACAGCGGCGCGGTCGCGGTAAAAGTCAGCGTAGTGCCGCAACTCGACACACAGGCGGGACACACGCTGGTGGTACTGCTCGACGCCAAATCCGCCGCACAGGCGCAGGCCGCCGAAGTTTCATTACACGAGGTGGAGCGCGGCGCACACACCTTGAAAGTGCAAGTCACCGATGCGAGCGGGCGCGTGCTAAAGGAATCCGCAGAGATTAGTTTTCAACTCCATCGCGGCCCCGGGGTGGCGGCACGCAAGGCGGGCAAGTAGCCGTTTCTCACATCGCACTGGCTTGGTGCGTCCCCCGGCTTTTTGGATTACCTTGAACGGCGTTGGTGCGTACTGCTGGCCAAGATAAGCTACGCAGCTTCATGCATCACGGGGTAAATTGCCTTGTTTGCTGCGTCGCTACCTCGCCTGGATTGGTTTTTGCTAAACATCCTCATGCCCTCTCGCCACTCCTCACCGCCCGAGCTGTACCGACACCTGCTGGAAAATCTCACGACGGCGGTGTTGTGGTTTGACGCGCAATTGAATCTGCATTTCATCAATCCGGCGGGCGAGATGTTGTTTGCGGTCAGCGCGCGGCGCTTGAACGGCATGCAGGCACGCGAGCTGTTTGCCGGTGCGGATCATATCCTGCACGGACTGGAACGTGCGCTGGCCTCCGGCCACGGCTTCACCGAACGCGAAGTGCAAATCACTTTTCACGGCGGCAAGATCAGCACGCTCGACACCATCGTCACGCCGGTGAGCGAGCCGCAACTGGGCAGCGGTTTGCTGGTCGAGCTGATGCAACTGGACCGGCAACTGCGCATCACGCGCGAGGAAAACATTATCGCGCAGCAAAGTGTGTCGCGTGCACTCACGCGCGGGCTCGCACATGAAATCAAAAACCCGCTCGGCGGTTTACGCGGCGCGGCGCAGTTGCTGGAGCGCGAGCTGGCTGATCCGGCGCTCAAGGAATACACCGACGTGATCATCGGCGAAGCCGACCGGCTGCAAAATCTGGTGGATCGCATGCTCGGTCCCAACACCATTCCAAAAAAACGCACGATCAACGTTCATCAAATTCTTGAGCGGGTGCGGCAACTGGTCAGCGCCGAAGTTTCCACCCAACTGCAACTGGTGCGCGACTACGACCCCAGTATTCCGGATTTTGTCGCCGACCCCGACCAGCTCATTCAGGCGACCCTCAATATCGTGCGCAATGCCGCGCAGGCCGTCGGCGAGTGTGGCGAGATTGTGCTGCGCACGCGCACGCTGCGGCAGTACACCCTCGGGCAACTGCGTCACAAGCTGGTGATCAAGATCGACGTTATCGACAATGGCCCAGGCATTGCACCGGACATGATGGAAAGCATGTTTTACCCGATGGTCACCGGCCGCCCCGACGGTACGGGTCTGGGCTTGTCAATTGCGCAGGCCATCATCAATCAACATGGCGGCTTGATCGAGTGCTCAAGCGAACCGGGCAACACCTGCTTCACGCTGTTGTTGCCGTTACAACATTAACCAAGGAATGAACATGAGCGGCAAAGAACACATCTGGGTCATCGACGATGATCGCTCCATCCGCTGGGTACTGGAAAAAGCGTTGCAACAGGCAGATATGGACGTGACCGCATTTCCCAATGCGACTAACGTGCTTGAGTCCATCGAGCGCAGTCCACCCGACGCCATCGTCACCGATATCCGCATGCCGGGCATTGATGGCATCACCCTGCTGAAAAATATCGGCGCGCGCTACCCCGACCTGCCGGTCATTATCATGACTGCGCACTCGGATCTCGACAGCGCCGTGTCGGCCTATCAGGGCGGCGCGTTCGAGTACTTACCCAAGCCCTTCGATATCGACGACGCCGTAGAGCTGGTGCGACGCGCGGTACAACACGCACGCAACCGGCAGACCGGAGAAATCAAGAGCAGTCAGGCCGCCACACCAGAAATCATCGGTGCAGCGCCGTCGATGCAGGAGGTATTTCGCGCCATCGGCCGCTTGTCGCGCTCTAAAATCACAGTGTTGATCAACGGCGAATCCGGCACTGGCAAAAAGTTGGTTGCCCAAGCGCTGCACCGGCACAGCCCACGCGCGTCGCAGCCGTTTATTGCGCTCAACACGGCGGCGATCCCGCGCGACTTGCTGGAATCGGAATTGTTCGGCCACGAGCGCGGCGCCTTCACCGGCGCGCAAACCCTGCGGCGCGGACGCTTCGAGCAGGCCGACGGTGGCACCTTGTTTCTCGACGAAATCGGCGACATGCCCGCCGAACTGCAAACCCGCCTGTTGCGCGTGCTGGCCGACGGCGAGTTCTACCGCGTCGGCGGACACCTGCCGATTAAAGTCGACGTGCGCATCATCGCCGCCACCCACCAGAATCTGGAACAACGCGTCAAGGAAGGCAAATTCCGCGAGGATTTATTTCATCGCCTCAACGTCATCCGCATTCACGTGCCGCCGATGCGCGAACGGCGCGAAGATGTGCCGCTACTGCTGCGGCATTTTCTCGCCGCCGCAGCAGCGGAATTAAATGTCGAGCCCAAGGTCATCGCGCCGGAAACCGAAAAATTTCTCGCTGCGCTGGACTGGCCCGGCAATGTGCGCCAGCTTGAAAACACCTGTCGCTGGCTCACCGTCATGTCGCCCAGCAAGACCGTGCAGAAAGAAGATCTGCCCCAGGAATTGCTGGCCGAAGCGCCCGCCACCGGCCACAACGAAGATTGGGAAACCGCACTGCGCCGTTGGGCCGACCGCCGCCTGGCCACGGGTGAAAAAGCGTTACTCAATGAGGCGATACCACGCTTCGAGCGTTTGATGATTGAATCCGCCCTCAAACATACCGGCGGTCGTCGGCAGGACGCTGCGATCTTGCTCGGCTGGGGTCGCAATACGCTGACACGCAAAATCAAAGAACTTGGGATGGGCGACGTGGAAGATGACGACAAAGAACCCGTGTAGGAGCGCCGCCCTCAGCGCGATGGCTCAACGGCCGAAATCATCGCGCCGAGGGCGGCGCTCCGACAAAACACCAAAGCAGGCCAAATACGCCTGCTCTAAATTCTCTGCACCAAACTGTGCACAGCACTGCTGCGGGCTGCCGACAAAGCGCACGTTGCCGCAGTGCAGGACCGCGATGCGGTCACACAGCGCCTCCACGTCGTGCAGCATGTGGGTGCTGAAGAATAATGTCTTGCCCTGCGCCTTGAGTTGTTGCAGGTGGATTTTCAACAACGCCCGCGCTTTTGGGTCCAGGCCGCTCATCGGTTCGTCGAGCACCAATAAATCCTTGCCGCTCAGAAAACACGCGGCCAGACCGAGTTTCTGCGCCATGCCCTTGGAATAGTCGCGCACCGGCTTGGTCA
>JANOOV010000408.1:0-3814 GCA_031421535.1 Gammaproteobacteria bacterium | reverse complement strand
GAACGCGCACTACTTCGAGCAGGAAGTGGACAAGCTCGATCGCTGGGGCGAAGATCAACGCGCCTCGCTCAAGGCCGCGCTCAAAGAGCTGGAAGACCAAATCCGCGACACCAAAAAGTCCGCGCGCCTCGCGCCCAATTTGCCGGAGAAGCTGAAACTGGAGCGCGAGAAACGCCAGCTCGATACGAAACGCGACGAAGCCTGGAAGCACTACGAGCACGCGGCCAAGGAGATCGAAACGCGCAAAGACGCGTTGATGGATGACGTTGAGCGGCGGATGCAACAGGCCGTGAATGAGCGTTGTTGTTTACGGTGCGCTGGGAGGTTGTATAGCGTACCCCCTGACAGGGAGCTTCCGGTCAACGGGGTTTCGCGTTTCAGCGGCTGGGCCAATGATATTCCGCGCGATTTATTCGTTTACCAAAGTGGTAAAGAAAAATATAATGCCAGCCGCTAATGGAAATCGACTTCAAGGATAAAAAGCTACGCGAACTGTGTGAGCGGCGCGTGGCAATGGAGCGGAAACTCGGCGCGGCCTGTGCCCGTAAACTTCGTTCCCGGCTGGCGGATATTCAGGCCGCTGCGTGCGTCGCCGACCTCACGGCGGGACGGCCGCACCCGTTACGCGGAGAACGTACCGGACAATTCGCGCTTGACCTTGCCGGCGGCACGCGGCTGGTATTCGAGCCGGATCACAACCCGGTTCCCTGCCGGGACGACGACGGCATTGACTGGTCCAGCGTTATCAACATTCGCATCGTGTATATCGGAGACTACCATGACTGACTCGGCTGTTTTGTTTCGCCCGGATTGGGCATCGCCGCCGGGCGACACCATTGCCGACCTGCTTGAAGAGCGCGACTGGTCGCAAGCGGAACTTGCGGGTCGTCTTGGCTACACCACCAAACATGTGAGCCTGCTGATCAACGGGAAGGCACCGGTCACAGAAGACACAGCGCTGCGCTTGGAACGCGTGCTCGGTAGTGGGGCCGCGTTCTGGCTGGCGCGCGAGGCGCAGTTCCGGGCGCAACGCGCCCGCGCGGGTGCTGCGCTTTGTGTCGC
Source organism: Gammaproteobacteria bacterium (assembly GCA_031421535.1). Classification (GTDB taxonomy): domain Bacteria; phylum Pseudomonadota; class Gammaproteobacteria; order SG8-11; family SG8-11; genus UBA6921. Next base: position 2,752 of record JANOOV010000408.1, on the reverse strand, counting down.
GGACTGGACCTCCTGGCTGGACGAACTACCGGTAAAGGAATTGATGCAGGCGGGTGTGATTCCAAAATTGCGGATGAACGAACAAGGCAAACCGGCGGTGATTGAAGCGCTGCTGCGCTTCTTCGGCGTGGCTTCGCCGGAGGACTGGAAACACCATTACGCAGGCATGGAGGTCGCCTTTCGCCGCACCCGCGCAGAGCAAAGCGACGTCGGTGCGATTTCGGCGTGGTTGCGATTAGGCGAAATCGAAGCCGAACAAATCGATAGTCCGAAGTACGATCAGACTAGCTTTGACGCAGCGTTGAAAGAAGCGCGTGCGCTAACTATGTTGCCCCCGGAAAAGTTCGAGCCGCAGTTACGTGCCTTGTGCCAGCGGTCCGGTGTCGTGCTCGTGCTCGTGCCCGCCATCCCTCGCGCGCACGTCAGCGGCGCCGCACGTTGGTTGAGTTCGTACCGTCCCGTGATCCAGATGTCCCTATACGGAAAAACCAACGACCGCTTTTGGTTCACTTTCTTTCACGAGGCTGCGCACATCTTGTTGCATGGCAAAAAAGAAGTGTTTCTCGACGATCCCGACCACAAACAAATCGATTCAAAGGAAGAGCGCGAAGCCAACGCATGGGCCGGAGAGTTTCTGATTCCCGCCGCAAGCGCATCGGACCTGCCGATGCTTAAACAGAAAAGCGCGGTGAAGGAATTCGCGCGACGCCTAGGCATACATCCCGGCATCGTGGTTGGGCGCTTGCAGCACGAGGGCCTGATTCAGCGTTCGTGGATGAATGATCTCAAGGTCAGTTTTCGTTTCAAGCCGCATGACGCGGAGTAGCGTTGTGCGCACGCAAGTCCGGGTACACCGATGAACGACAAAAACGATAGCTCCGCAAACGTCGAAAAACTCGACCTCGAATCGCACGACATCGCCGATGACAAGCGCGCCGAATTGTTGCGGCTGTTCCCCGAGATACGCACCGAAGGCGGTAAGCTCGACTTCGAGAAGTTGAAGCTCGCGTTGGGCGAGGCGGTGGATACCGGCAAGGAACGCTACGGGATGAACTGGCCGGGCAAGGCCGAGTGTTTTCGCACGCTGCAGAAACCCAGCATGGCGACGTTGCTTCCGGTGCGCGAGGAAAGCGTCAACTTCAACACCAGCGAGAACCTGATCATCGAGGGCGACAACCTCGAAGTGCTAAAGCTGTTGCAGAAGTCGTATCTGGGCAAGGTGAAGATGATCTACATCGACCCGCCCTACAACACCGGTAACGATTTCATCTACCCCGACAACTACAGCGAGTCCTTGCAGACCTACCTGGAATACACCGGGCAGGTGGATGCGCAGCGGCGCAAATTCGGCACCAACACCGACGCCGACGGCCGCTTTCATTCCAAGTGGCTGAACATGATGTATCCGCGCTTGTATCTGGCGAGGAATTTGTTGCGGGAGGATGGGGTGATCTTCGCGAGCATTGATGAAAGGGAATTTTGTAACTTTCGGGGATTGATGAACGAAGTATTTGGCGAAGAATGCTTCGTTGCCGCAATAACTGTTCTCTGCAATCCGAAGGGACGGTCGCAGGATAAATATTTCGCGACAAACCATGAATACGTTTTGGTGTATGGGAAAAGCCAGCTCTCGAAGGGCGCGTTTTCAATCGAGAAGGAAGAAAGTCAGATCGTGCAGGAGTACACGGAAGAAGATGACGCCGACAAGTATCGCCTGCTTGAATTACGAAATACCCATCGTGAGTGTGGTCTGCCTCGATGAAGGCTTCGTCGGCAACGACCAACTCAAAGCTAACGCCGTGCAAATTCTCAAGACCAAGGGCGTGACGAGTTTCAAGACGGTATGAAGAAACGCACATGACTACCGACCGCAGTCTCGACTACCTCGCCGGTCTCGTGCGCGAACTGTGCAAATTGCCGCGCGAGACGGAATGGGTCGAGTTCAAACAGAACAATGCCGATCCGCAGGAAATTGGCGAGTATCTGTCAGCCTTGGCTAATTCCGCCGCACTGTGCGGAAAAGCGTTCGCCTATATGGTATGGGGTGTGGCGGACGACTCGCATGAAGTCGTGGGCACAAGTTTCTCGTCGGCGCATGAGAAAGTGGGCAACGAAGAGTTGGAAAACTGGCTGTTGCGTTTGCTCGCGCCGAAGATTCATTTCCGTTTTCACGCCTTCGAGATGGATACGCGCCGGGTCGTGTTGTTGGAAATAGCTCGGGCGTTTCGTCACCCGGTGCAGTTCCAGAATCAGGAATTCATTCGGGTGGGGTCGTACAAAAAGAAACTGAAAGACTTCCCGGAGAAGGAACGGGAGCTGTGGCGCATCTTCGACAACATACCGTTTGAACATCTTGTTGCCGCCGAGGACGTCGGCAGTGAAGACGTGCTGCGGCTGCTGGATTATCCAGCGTACTTCGATTTGCTGAAAGTGCCGCTGCCGGAGACGCGCGACGGCATTCTTCAAGCGTTCCTTGCCGACGAGCTCATCGCGCGCAGTGAGCGTGGCAAATGGAATATCACGAACCTGGGTGCAATTTTATTCGCGAAGAAGCTGGTGGATTTTCGCTCTTTGCGGCGCAAGACCGTGCGCGTTGTTGCCTACAAGGGTAGTGGCCGGGTAGAAACACTGCGCGAACACGAGGCTACGGCCGGATACGCGTGCGGCTTTGAGGGTTTGATCGGTTACATCAATACGCTCGTGCCCGCGAATGAGGTGATCGGACAAGCGTTGCGCACGACCTTGCCGATGT
>JANOOV010000407.1:0-2507 GCA_031421535.1 Gammaproteobacteria bacterium | reverse complement strand
GCGCAGGTGTTATTTCACGGTACGTCATCCGGGGCCGACTGGGGATGCTTACGAGTACCACCCGCTATTTCGAACCTTCTTGATTAACCAAGCGCGTATTCAGTACAGCGACGAAGAATTCGATCACGCCCGACACGTCGCGGCTGCGTCGCTCGAATCTCAGGGTGATATTGAGACTGCGGCGCGCCTGTATCTCGACCTGCGGGCTTGGGACAAAGCGATTGAATTATTTTTGACGCACGCGCCACAGTTACTTACGCAGGGGCGTCACGGCTCCCTGCGCGAATGGATCGCGGCGCTGCCCGTTGAGCGCGCTGGCGCCGATCCCCAATTAAAGTTGTTGCTGGCTACCGCGACGCAGCCCACCGATCTGGCTGTCGCGCGTCAGTACTTTGCCGAGGCATTCGAAGCGTTCAAGGAACACAACGACGCAAGCGGGGCGTACTCCGCATGGGGCGGAGCGGTGGAGACATTCATCTATCGCTGGTCGGACTTCACGGCACTCTCGCACTGGATCGAGGAATTGAACGCAGTACGCATCCGTCATCCGCAGTACCCGTCAGCCACCGTCGAAGCGCGCGTGGTGGGCGGCATGGTCAACGCGCTGATGTGGCGCTACCCACACCACGAAATCATGCGACCGTGGGTCGAACGCGCCGAAGAGCTGTTGCTTGACACTAATATCGCGCTTGCTCAGCGATTGGCCATTGCGAACAACTTGATATTTTATCGCGTATGGTGGTTGGGGGACCTTGCGTCCGCCGTTCACATCCTGTCGGTCGTCAAACCGTTGTTGCGCGGCGTGAGCGCCGAGCCGTTGCCGATGTTGCTGTGGCATGTCATGGAAAGCACTTACCTGGCGGGAATCAATGCGCACGACGAATGTCTGCGTACCATCGCAAACGGTTTGCGGCTGGCCGAAAACTCAGGCATCCACTTCCTCAATGCTGTGCTCAATGGAAAAGGTGTTTACGCATCGCTGTTCGCGGGCGACATCAAGGGCGCCGAGGATTATTTGCAGCGCACGCATAACGATCTCAGTCCGGACGCCTATCTTGACATTTCCCACCACCATCATCAGGCAACCTGGATCGCGTTATGCCGGGGTGATTTTGACGAAGCACGCACGCAACTCAACGTGTGCGCACGCTACGCGGAGAAATCAGGCACACCCGTCACCAGCGTTTGGATAAAACACACCCTGCCGCATGTGTTGGTGGAATCCGGCGCCTATTCCGAGGCGTTGCAACATCTGGACGATGCATTGCATTTCATCGACGCGATGCAGGGCGGCGCGTTGAAATTCCACTGCTTGCTGTCGCGTGCCTACGTTTTGCTGCGCGCCGGAGACTGCCCGGGCGCGCTCGTCACGCTCACGCAGGCCCTGACATTTGGTAAACAACAAGGCTATGTTTCACCGCCGTGGATCGGATGGCGCCGCGATGTGATGGCGCAACTCTGCGCACTTGCATTGACCCATCGGATCGAAAGCGAATACGTCGTTAACATCATCCGTCAGCGCGGGTTGCCACCACCGGAGAACGTTGAAATCCCAGACGGTTGGCCGTTCCAGGTCAAGGTGTACACGCTGGGGCGATTCTCAGTCACGACAAACAACTCACCTATCGAGACGACGGGCAACGCCGCGCGTAAACCGCTGGCCTTGCTCAAGGCGCTGATCGCGTTCGGCGGGCGCGACGTGAACCAGCAAAAACTCATTCAAGCCCTGTGGCCCGACGCCGAGGGCGATGCCGGACGTAAGGCGTTTGAAATCGCACTGCATCGCCTGCGCAAATTGTTCGGCGCCGATGCGCCGCTCGTTCTGAAAAACGGCGAGCTGTCGCTCGATGCCCGGCTGTGCTGGGTGGACTGCTGGGCGCTCGAACGCTTATTGTCAAAACTGGATACCGCAGCCAACGCAGCTGAAGTCGATACGCAGCTCGACCCCGTATTCGACCTGTATCAGGGCCCGTTCCTGGGCCATGACGAAGATCTGCCCTGTGCCTTGCCGTTGCAAGAGAAGCTGCGCAGCCGACTGTTGCGCAACACGCTGTGCATCGCGGAATATTGTGAAACCCAGGGGCACGCGGACCGGGCGGAACGGATTTATCTGCGCCTGCTGGAAACCGAGCCGATACTGGAGGAAGCTTACCGGCATCTGGTCCGTCTCTACCAACGGCAAGGCCGCCATGCCGACGCGCTGCGTTGCTTCCGCCGCTGCGAACGCGTGCTTGACAAGCTGCTGGGCGTCGCGCCGTCGTTTTCAGTGGGGCTGCCCGGCAACATAGTCGATCCGCCGCACGTTCATGGGCATCCCCGTCACTTTCCCAAGCGCACGCACTAACCGTTGCGCTCCTGCGGCATATTCACGCTCCCCCGTATGTGTTTCGTAGGTTCGCACGCCGCACACTCCTCCACGTCGAAAGATCGCGGTTACACACCACGTTCGGCCGACGTTCAACATTAGTTACTTTCAACCAACAATGAGGCTTTTATGAACACTATGA
>JANOOV010000406.1:0-2088 GCA_031421535.1 Gammaproteobacteria bacterium | reverse complement strand
TTTGGGCGAACTCTGAATTTATAGAAGTGCCCTTAAGTCACGTGCAACCATCGCTCGGACTGCATGCCAAGGCGCGGATTGTAAAAAACCAAAAGCGGGATAGCTGTGAAAAAATGCCCTCTTGTCTCGATGCAGAATCGTCAGCATCGGCATTTTAACCGCCGCTCCGGTACACAAAGTCGAACTGATCCTTGGTCTACAGTGTAGTTGCCGGGTTATGGTGCTGCCGAAGGTTGGTGTATTCGCAACCAGCTAAGTTAAAATGCGCGCCCGATTCTTTGCAATTTATAAATCTCTGAAACTTACGGCGTACTCCATGTCCATTGCCCAACTTCCTGCGACTGCACTATGATCAAAGCCATTCTCACCGACATCGAAGGCACGACCTCGTCGCTGTCGTTTGTGAAAGATATCTTGTTCCCGTATGCGCGCGCGCGCATGGCCGACTACGTGGCGTCACATCATGACAATCCGGATGTGCGCCGCTGCCTCGACGAGGTGCGGGCACTCACCGCTGCAACGCTGACCGACGCGCAAGTGGTTGAGCAACTCATCCGCTGGATCGACGAAGACCGCAAAATCACGCCGCTGAAAACCTTGCAAGGTATGATTTGGGAGGCGGGCTATCAAAGCGGCGCGTTCCAAGGGCATGTGTACGACGATGCCGCCGACCAATTGCGTGCCTGGAAACAACGCGGGTTGCGGCTGTTTGTGTATTCGTCAGGATCGGTGTACGCGCAGAAATTGATTTTCGGCCACACCGCGTTTGGCGATCTGACGCCGTTGTTTGCAGGTTATTTCGACACCACCATCGGCGGAAAACGCGAGGTCGGTTCCTACCAAAAAATCACGGCGGCGATCAACGTGCCGCCGCAAGACATTTTGTTTCTCTCCGATATCAAGGAAGAGCTCGACGCCGCGACCGTTGCGGGTCTGCAAACCGTCTGGCTGCGGCGCGAGGGTGTAATCGACTCCCACGCGCCGCATCGACAAGTCAGGGATTTCAACGTGATTGAGGTGTGATTACTTCTTGAAGTCCAGCGTCCAAACGAATTGCAATATCTGCGCCGTGAGATTTCGATAGACACCCTTGCTGCCGATCTGGCGCATGATTTCAAAGCGACCAAAAAACTTGCCGAGACTGCCGGACAATCCGTACTTGACGCCCAGTGTATAGCTGGTCATGGTGTCCAGGCGATTATCCGCGCTGGCATAGGTGGGTGGCGTGTCGCCCTCGGGATCCTCGCCACGGGCTTCATCCAGGTAAGGGGTGAAGAAATCGGCAGCGCTCTGGCGATAAATGCGCAGATGCGGTTGCAGGTAGCGCGTGTTGCCGAGTTCATGCCGGAAGCGCGCGTCCACGGTGTGCGATGAAATACCCCAACTGTCCCAATAGTAGCGGTAGTAGACATTTACAACGTCGTTGTCTTCGCGCGTCTGGTTGAAGTCGACGTTGATGCTGCTGCGCGAGCGCGAGGTAGGGCGCTTTTCGTGGAAGTAAGAGAATTTATTACGATCAATTTGATCAACCAGGGTGACGACTTTGTACGGATCCGACAAATATCCTTGCAGCGAACCACTGCTGAAACCGGCTTTAACCACGGACCGGCGTGTCAGAATTTGTGTCACGCTTAGGCCCCAATCGATGATTTCTTTTTCGCCGTCATTGTAGTCGCCGGGGACATCTTCGGTGAGATTACCGAGCTCTTTGTGCACGCCGACCACCGAGCCGACAAAGTCGTAGGAGTAGGCGATGCCCGCTTCCAGCGTGGTTAACCTCTGGTTTAAATCGTGGCTAACCGTCGCGCTGCCGCCGTAGGATTGGTAATCGTCTTCGTTGGAAAAAACCAATCCCAGGTTGGTGCGGTAGGTGCGTTCATAAATGCGCTCCCAACTTGCATTAATGCCGACGCGGCGATCAACGATGCCTTCCAGCGGGCGGATTTTCAGACTTCCGCCACCGCCGGTACCCGTGGCGCCCGACACGCCGGACGGAGAGGTGAGTGTTTGCGACTTTATGGAGGGTGTCAGTGCACCGCTGGGTGTCGAGCCGGTAATCGCGTCGGTAATGAGCTTGCCGGAAAATAC
>JANOOV010000405.1:0-6844 GCA_031421535.1 Gammaproteobacteria bacterium | reverse complement strand
ACGTATTGCAAGGGGCTGCAACGACGCCGGGCGAAAAAATACGCCGTTTCATGTTTCGATATTTCTGAGTCGCGACACTAGGTTCAATACCGCCCGTGTGACTTGTTGATGTAGTTGGAGAGCTGCGCGCTTTCCTGATTCATGCGCATGAGGTTGGCGTGGGTGATGCGAAACAGCGCGCGCATGACTTTGTAGACCACCCCCGGATGTTTCGCGAGCAAGGTCTCGAACGGTTGCCGTTCCAACGTGTACACGGTGGTATCGCCGACGGCGCGCAGAGTCGCTTTGCGCGGAGTCCGATCCACGAATGCGCGCGTACCGGCACACTCGCCTTTACTCATGGTGTAAACCACCGCATCTTGGCCATCGGTCTTGCTTAATACTTCGAGGCGGCCATCGGCGAGCAGATAGAGCGCGTGATCCGCTGCGTTTTCCGCTACCAGCAGCTCACCGTCACGCAGTTTGCGTGCGCCCATGATGCTTGCGAGCGCGACGCTTTCATTTTTGTCAAGCTCGTCGCCCAGCGTCGAGGCGCGAACCAGATTACCGTCCACCGCAGTGCTCATCGTCATGATCTCCTCATGCAGCCAGATGCTGTCCTTGATGAAGATAGTGGCACTGCGACGTTGTGTCCAGGCAGGAATTACGATGCGTAGTACGCGGGCAGCTCGAAGCTGAAGCTGGTGCCTTGGTTCACGGTGCTGCGCACTTCGATGGAACCGCCGTGCAAGTCGAGGATGCGCTTGGCGATGGCCAGGCCCAGCCCGGACGACCCGGGGTTCAGGTTGCGACTTTTATCCAGTTGATAGAAACGGTCAAAAATACGCGGCAGTTCGTCGGCCGGAATGCCGCAGCCAGTGTCGCGCACCTGCACGGTGACGCCACGCAGCGCAGACGACAGCATCAACTCAATTACGCCGTCGCGCGGTGTGTAACGCAATGCGTTTTCAATCAGGTTTTCCAGCACCCGCCCCACCAGGCCGATGTCGGCGTTGACGAACGGCAGCTCGCGTTCGAAACGCGCGATGAGGGTGACCTGTTTTTCGCGTGCACTGAGCTGAAATTTCTGCACCGTGTCCTGCACCAGTTCCGCCAGGCTGAACGGTTCGCGATTAAGCCGGGTCTCGCGCGCGTCAAGCCGGGCCAGTTCGAACAATTCGCTCACCAACGTATTCAGCCGCTTGCAGTGCAGGATGGCGATTTCCAGGTACTCGCGACGTTCCTGAGCGTCGAGCGAGTCTTCCTTCAGCAGCAAAGTTTCAATGTAGCCGTGCAGCGTGGCCAGCGGAGTTCGCAAGTCGTGCGATACATTGGCCACCAGTTCACGACGCAGCGTGTCGGTGTGTTTAAGTGTCTCGACCTGCGTGTTGATCTGTTGCGCCATTGCGCCAAAGGCAGCGGTGAGGCGGTCGATCTCGTCGCCGTCGGTGCGGGGCGAAATGGTCAACGTCGGCGTTTCACCCGCCTTGAATGCGCGCACCGCGACCGCCAGGCGTTGCAGTTTGCCGGTGAGCAGTGCGAACAGCAGCAGTCCTGCGAGCAGCGACAAGGCCAGCACCGCGACCAACATCCACGCGCCGGCTTTGAGGATGTAGCTGTCCGCCAGCGTTTGCACCACGCTGTCGTAATTCTCGCCGCCCAGGATAATGTAGAGATAGCCTTCGGTTTTGTCCGGCGTGCCAATGCGCGCGGCGGAAAAAACTTTTTGTCCTTGCAGATTGCGCGGATCGTCGCCCCGCAACGGCAAGGTCGCGCCGCCTTCGAGCCAGCGCCGCACGGGTTCCAGGCTGACGCGCGCGCGCTTCACCTTGCCGGGCTCGGCGGAATAGGCGAGCACCGTCCCTGTCGGGTCGAGCAGGTAAAACTCGATGGCGGGGTTGATCACCATCATCATGTGAAATACGTCTTCGAGTGCTTCCTGATTTGGAAGCTTGTCGCGGATCAGGGTTTTTTCCGCAACGATGTGGTCGGCCAGTTCGCGGTTGAGTTTTTGATTTACTTCTTGCTGATAGCGTCCGGCAGAATAGATCGTTAATGCCACGGCCAGCACGCCTACAACAGCGAATAATCCCAGCAGCACGACAGCTAATTTTGAATAGAGGGAGCGGAACATGGCTATTACTCCGCATCAGAAAATTTATAACCAACGCCCCACACGGTGAGGATGTACCCCGGTTGTGCCGGATTGTTTTCGATCTTGGCGCGCAGGCGATTGATGTGCGAATTAACCGTATGTTCGTAGCCTTCGTGCCCGTAACCCCACACCTGGTCGAGCAGTTGCGCACGCGTGTACACCCGGCCCGGGTGCCGTGCGAAGTGGGACAGCAGATCAAACTCTTTTACCGTTAACTCCACTACCCGGTTCCCGAGCGTGACATTACGCTTGCCAAGATCGATGGTCAGATCGCGCGCCTGCACTGTCTTACCAGGGCTCTCGGCCGCCACACCAATCTGCAAACTTTCACTGCGCCGGAAAATCGCTTTCACGCGTGCCAACAGCTCTTGAATGCTGAATGGTTTAGTGACGTAATCATCCGCGCCGATTTCCAGTCCCAGTACGCGATCCAGCTCCGACGCTTTTGAAGTCAACATCAGGATCGGCACGTACACCTCGGCACGGCGCAGGCGGCGGCAGATTTCCAGTCCGTCCAGTCCCGGCAGCATCAGGTCGAGAATCACCAGATCGTAGGTATCAGCCGTCGCCTTGCTCAGCCCGACTTTACCGTCGTGCGCAAGATCGACCCGATAGGACAGGTCGCGCAAATGCAGATCCAGTAACTGGGCAAGGTCGCGATTATCTTCAATTACCAAAATACGCTGCGGCATGAGGAGTACGGCTAGTGAGGGGGAGATGCTAATGATAGAGGCTATTTCATCACAAAAGCATCACACCCCGCCGACGTCGTTCCGGCACGTGACACAAATGTGATATCCGCGTGATGTGGGCGTGATGCGGGCATCCGATACTGCTCCACGAATACGGCCCCGCATGTTGTTAATCACCGCAACCTGCGGGCGACTTCGCCGTACATCACACACCACAACCCAGGAGTTCAACCATGAGTGCTATTCGTAAATTGTCAGGTACCGTGCTGGCCGCTGCCGCAGGATTGTTGCTGGCCGGATGCGCCACCGGCGGTGCGATGGAAAAAAGCGGTTCCATGAAGGAACACAGCAGTGCGATGGAAGCCAAGGTTCATTGCGCCGGGATAAACGCATGCAAAGGGCAAACCGGCTGCAAGAGCGCAAGCAACGAGTGCAAAGGGCAGAACAGCTGTAAAGGTAAAGGTTTTCTGTCGCTGAGCAAGGCCGACTGCGCAGCGAAGGGCGGTAGCGTTATATAGCCTGCGGTAGTGCGGCAGCACTCTTTTCCCCCTGCGCAGGGAGAAGAGTGCTTAAGTTTTGTAATCTTGCCGTGCCGACCACTGTCATGAACTAAGCTTCATGCGACAGAAAAGGCGACTTCCATGAACACCATGAATGATGACTGTCCATGCTGTTCCGGGAATTGTTATCTATCCTGCTGCGGGCGTTATCTCGACGGCGATGAATTTCCTGAGACTGCCGAACAACTGATGCGCTCACGCTACTGCGCCTATGTGCTGGCGCGCGCAGACTATGTGCTTGCCACCTGGCACACGGCGACGCGACCGCCAACCCTTGCTTTAGACACTATCGGGCAGCCGCAATGGCTGGGGCTCAAGGTAATTCGCGTCGACAACGATGCCACGACAGGTAGGGTGGAATTTGTGGCGCGTTACAAAGTTAACGGCAGGGCGCAGCGTCTGCACGAAGTCAGCCAATTCGTAAAAGAAAACGAGCGTTGGGTTTATGTGTCCGGCAAGAGGGTGAAGCATTAGCGGTCTAAAAATATCCCTCGGTTCACATTCCAGAAAATAAAGCGCTATAAAGCTGGCCTCATAGCAAAAGCACGTGTATATTCTGTTTCCGCAGTTGCTTGACAAGTAATCATTTCGGAAGTTCGTTACTGGTTTTTAGCCATTACTCCCGTAGATCTACCCACCAAGACGACTGCATGTCACAAGTCCATTAACAGCAATTGAGGTGATTTTCGATGAGTAAGGGCACTGTAAAGTGGTTCAATGATAGCAAGGGTTTTGGTTTTATTACCCCGGATGACGGTGGCAAAGACGTTTTCGTCCACCACTCAGCCATTCAAGGCAGCGGCTTCAAGTCGCTCGCGGAAGGCCAGAAAGTAAACTTTGACGTGCAGCAGGGTCCGAAGGGTCCGTCCGCAGTCAACGTGGTGCCGGCGTAACGCTTTTTTGTCACAACGTATTCAGTGACTCGAACCCCGCCCCTTTGGCGGGGTTCTTTTTTGTGGAGTAGCAAGAATTGAATTCATTCAACACCCTCGGCCTGTCGGCCGAATTGTTACGCGCCGTAACCGAAAAGGGCTACCGCGAACCGACGCCAGTGCAGCGCGAAGCGATCCCCATTGTGCTGGAAGGCCGCGATCTGCTGGCCGGTGCACAAACTGGCACCGGCAAAACCGCCGGGTTTACGCTGCCGCTGTTGCAACGTTTAAGTGCGCCGCAAGCGCCGGGAACACGTCGTGCGATCCGTTCGCTGGTGCTCACCCCGACGCGTGAACTCGCCGCGCAAGTGGCCGAGAGCATTACCGTGTACGGCAAATACCTGTCATTGAAATGCACCGTGGTATTTGGCGGTGTGGGATTTAATCCGCAGGCCGACACGCTGCGCCGTGGTGTTGACATTTTGGTCGCCACCCCGGGGCGGTTGCTCGATCACGTCATGCAAAAAACCGTCGATCTGTCCAAAGTTGAAATCCTGGTGCTCGACGAAGCCGACCGCATGCTGGACATGGGCTTCATCCGCGACATTCGTAAAATCCTCGCGCTGCTGCCCAAGCGGCGGCAGAACCTGCTGTTCTCCGCAACATTTTCCGATGAAATTAAACAGCTCGCCGACGGCCTGTTGAGCTCGCCCGCGTACGTGCAAGTCGCGCGGCGCAATGCCACCACCGAATTGGTTACGCAAGTGGTCCACCCGGTGGATCGCGAACGTAAGCGCGAATTGTTGTCATTTTTAATCGGCTCGAACAAATGGCAGCAGGTTTTAGTATTTACCCGCACCAAACACGGCGCCAATCGGCTCGCTGAACAATTGGAGAAAGACGGCATCACCGCCGCCGCGATTCACGGCAACAAGAGCCAGGGCGCACGCACTCGCGCATTGGCGGAATTCAAGCAAGGCGTGGTGCGCGTGCTGGTCGCCACCGACATCGCGGCACGTGGTTTGGACATCGACCAGCTACCACACGTGGTGAATTTCGAATTGCCCAATGTGCCGGAAGACTACGTGCACCGCATCGGCCGCACCGGCCGCGCGGGCAACGTCGGTGAAGCGCTGTCGCTGGTGTGTGTGGACGAACACAAATTGCTCAAGGATATCGAGCGGGTATTGAAAAACGAAATTCCTAAAGTCGTGGTTTCAGGTTATGCGCCCAACCCGTCCATCAAGGCCGAAGTTATTCCCAACGGTCGCAACGGTGGACCGCGTCGTGGCGGCGGTGCGAGACCGCAGCAAGGGACGGCGAAAAAACATCCGCCGCGCGCAGGCAAGAGCGCTGGCGGAAGGTCGGGTGGTGCGCCGCGTTCCGGCCCACACCCACCACGTGGCGGTAAGCCGCAACCGCGCCCTAACTCTGGCCGGTCGGGGAATAAAGCTTAACTTCACAAGATCGCGGCGGCATTCGCATGACGCAAATCAACATCATGGCCATTCGCCACTCGGCGTTTTACAGCCCGCTGTTGCTGAGCATCGCGGGCGGCTATTTGCGTGACGTGGGTCTGGAACCCACTTATACCCTTGCCACATCCGCCCGCACGGCACTTGACAGTTTGACTGACGGCACCTGCCACGTGGCGCAGTCGGCGGTCGCTACCCGTTTCGCAGCACCCGAATGGAGCGCCGCCTTAAACATCGTGCACTTTGCACAAATCAACGTACGGGATGGATTTTTTTTGGCCGGGCGTCGATCCGAACCGGACTTTACCTGGAGCCGTCTCGCGGGCAAAAGTGTTCTGGTCGATCATTTTTTTCAGCCGTTGGCGATGCTCAAATATGGTCTGCATCGCCAAGGCGTGGACTTCAATCAACTAAACGTCATCGACGCCGGTGACGTCAATGCCATCGAACGCGCATTCCGTGGTGGACAAGGTGACTACGTCCATCTGCAAGGTCCGGCGCCGCAGCAATTGGAACACGAGGGCGTCGGTTTTGTGGTCGCGGCGGTCGGCGAAGCGGTCGGTCCGGTTGCGTTCAGCAGCCTCTGTGCAACGCGCGAGTGGCTGCATACCGACACCGCCCGAGCATTCATGCGCGCCTATCGGCGCGCTCGCGATTTCGCGCAGCTCGCGCCCCCCGTAGAAATTGCCGCATTGGAAACCGAGGCCGGATTTTTCCCCGGCGTGGATCGCAGCGTGCTGGCGCGTACCATTGCGGCGTATCAAAAGCTCGGTTGCTGGTCCGGCAATGCCGCAATCTCTCCGCAGTCATATGAAAATCTGCTTGAGGTATTTTTATTCAGCGGCCTGATCAAGCAGCGGTATCCCTACGCAGCCGTAGTGGCGCCGCCGCCGTCGTAATGTTCAGGCAGTTCGCTATACCGCTCCTGATGACGACGGCTTTGGTCTGCGGAAACTTACTTGTCGGGTGCTACTGCGGGTGCTTCAGAAACGGGCGGCTTTAATGTAAACATCCGCTGCCGGACTTCGGCTGTGAACTGGTACATCACCCCCGCGTCTTTGCGGCCCAGGATCAGGTCGGTGTCTTTACTCATCAGATTGAATGACAGCGG
>JANOOV010000404.1:0-2317 GCA_031421535.1 Gammaproteobacteria bacterium | reverse complement strand
AACAAGTAGACCAAGCTGGGGCTTGTTGCCGCTTGGCGCAGTCCTTAGGCGCTATAAGCTCGGTAGGTTGGGCCGAATAAATGAAACCCAACCTCGCGGGCCTTTATTGCTCTGTGGAGATTTGGGTTTTTATACAACCTCGTTAAACTTCATATAACATCGTGGTACAGTTTTGATCGTCCGTTTTGGAGGTGGTTATGCCCCAATCAGCAAAAAACATTTTGCATCAAGCCCTTGATCTGCCACCCAATGACCGCGCGGCATTGGTAGAAGGCCTGATTGCCAGTCTCGACAAGCCGGACCCCATGCTTGATGCGATGTGGCTCAAGGAATCGGAAGATCGCTTGGCTGCCTATCGCGCCGGTGAGCTTGATGCGATCGATGCGAAGTCGGTCTTCGCGGATCTTCGCAATAAGATTTGGCGCCAAGATTCCTCCTGCCTGCACGGCAAGAGCTTGTTGAGGCCTGACATTTAGGTAGAGCAGACATGGGCGGCGCGGCACGACGGTTCCTGTTGCTTCTGTTCGCCACCCCGCGTACCAACACGTTATGCGTTGGAGGAACCAATACCATGCGCAACCGGTTAGCTTCGATACTTACCACTTGGCCCTTCGTCGGCGCACTAATCATTTTGTTGGTCAATGATTGGTGGTTGAAGTATGAGCACCCAAGCGTTATCACCGGAAAACTATCGGATTTCGCGGGCATTGCGATCATCGCCCTTCTGTTATTCGCAGCCTACCCAAATCGCGCGCGGACGATTTACTTCGCAATCTCGGTAATGTTTTTATGGTGGAAAAGTCCCGCGTCGTCCATCTTTATTCAGTACGTCAATAACTGGGCGCCGTTTCATATCGGCAGAACTGTCGATTACACAGATCTCTTAGCCCTATGCGCCCTACCGGCATGTCAATACGTTGCCGTGTGGCACATGAAATACCGCTTGCCCTGGTTTCGCGTAAGAAAACTCCTAATGGTCCCTGTTATAGCGGCCACTCTATTCGGGATCATGGGAACATCTACGATCGCAACGCATCAAGAGTACGCAATCCGGCCCACGGACTCCTCGGCCGAATTGCGGCGCGAGGCAATAGCCGAAGCTATCGGCACGGTGGCGGCGGCTCATGGACTCTTGTGCCTTGATTGTGCGGTGGGATCGAAGCATTCAAGGTACTCTGGCAACGGAATTAGCATGACGTACTCTTTTCAAGTCAAGAACGCAGTTGCTTTCGATATTCAGGCGTACCCAAATGGCATTTTCTTCGGCGCCACAGGCCAAGAGAAAGCGGACGCATTGCGTGCTTCACTAAAAATGGCTCTAGCTAAAAGGTTTAAAGGGTTGGAATACATCGAACAATTAAAGGCACCGCAAAGTCGGCGGCCGTGACAACGACTCCGGTGGATACAATATTGTCATGAAATCCCATGAAAAAATTTGGATCTTGCTATCAGACTTATTTGTCGATACAGAACGTAGTGTTGATGAATTAGTAATGCTTGGAAAAGTTTTAAAAGAAACGGGGTGTCCTGTTAATGAAATAGAGAAAATGTTGAAATATGAAGTGGCGCCTGTATGTGGTAGGTGGATGCGTTACCCAACAATAGGCCCATGGCCGATGTTTGATGAAAAAGATTTATTGTTGCGTATTCAAAAACATATAGAAAGGCCTTGGTATAGGCCCGCGCTGATAAGAAATGGTTTATTAGGCCTCGGCCATGTTAAAAAAGAATGGGAAATAGTTAAAGCTACGATCAATGACATTTAAATGCCAAGATGGAATACCCTAACCTCGCGTTCGAGACCGACGCGCTGAGACAAGGCCACTTAAGGATGCGCCGTGGACACCTGCCAATTTTCCGTCAACACGTTCGATAGGCTCGCGGAGACGTACGCGCGCAAGTACCTTGCCTTGGATACGTACGACGCCTACTACCGCCAGCTCTGCTCGCACGTACCTCGGCAAGGCGCAACCGTGCTGGACGTGGCCTGCGGACCGGGGAATGTCTCGGCATTCCTCATGCGTGCACGGCCGGATCTTCAAATCTTAGGAATAGACCTTGCACCAAACATGGTACGGTTGGCCCAAGCTCATGTGCCGTCCGCCAGCTTCTTGGTTCACGACTGCAGGCATTTGGTTGATCTAGGCCGAGCCTTTGACGGCATCGCGTACGCCTTTGGATTGAACTATCTGAACCAGGAAGACGCAGAACAGTTCTTTGGGTCGCTCGATAAAGTCCTCGCCCCCAACGGGGTGCTATACCTCAGCGCCATGTTGGGGCCACGGGAACGCTCGGGGCTTCAGACCTCAAGCAGCGG
>JANOOV010000403.1:0-6603 GCA_031421535.1 Gammaproteobacteria bacterium | reverse complement strand
GATTTATGAATACGAGGACATTCGCGGCGAACCCCATGCGGTAGCGGTCGCAAATATCAATCCGTATCTGGTGGATGCGCCGGACGTGGTGCTGACACGCCGCTCAACGCCGATTTGTAACGTGCCGGAGATTGGCATAGGTAACAAACCCATCGACGACGGCAAGTACTTGTTCACGACTGACGAGAAAAAAGCGTTTGTTAAATTGGAACCAAAAGCCGCGAAATATTTCCGTCGCTGGCTCGGTGCGCACGAATTTCTGAACGGCTACGAACGCTGGTGTTTGTGGTTGGGCAATTGTCCGCCCAACGAATTGCGCCAGATGCCGGAAGCGATGGCGCGAGTAGAAGCGGTCAAGCGTTCTCGTTTGGCAAGTAAGAGCGCGCCCACCCGCAAGTTGGCGGAAACGCCGACACGGTTTCATGTCGAGAACATGCCCGCAGGCAACTACATCATCATTCCCGAAGTATCTTCCGAACGGCGCCACTTCATCCCTATCGGATTTGAGTCGCCAGAAACGTTATGCAGCAATCTGGTGAAGATCGTTTCCAACGCCAGTTCTTACCACTTCGGTGTGCTGTCCTCCACCATGCACAACGCGTGGATGCGCTATACGTGCGGTCGTATGAAAAGCGATTACCGCTATTCCGCAGGCATCGTCTACAACAACTTCCCCTGGCCCGATCAGCCCAGCGACGCGCAACGCGAAAAAATCGAAGCTGCCGCCCAAACTGTGCTCGACGCCCGCGCGCAATTCCCTGGCGCCACCCTCGCCGACCTCTACGACCCGCTCACCATGCCGCCCGTGTTGGTGAAAGCCCACCAAAAACTCGACGCGGCGGTGGACGCCGCCTACGGCAAGAAAAATTTCAAGAACGACGCCGAGCGCGTCGCGTTCCTGTTCGACCTGTACCGCAAATACACCACGCTGCTGCCGGAACCGGTGAAACCGAAGCGAGCGCGTAAACCAAGGTGATCTCAATGACTACGAGCAAGAAGAAAAATAAAACCCGAATCTCGCTGGCGAAGCAGCACGCACAGATTGAACATATCTCCATCGGTGGGCTCACCGCTCGTATGGGCCCACTTGCGTTACACCATTACGCAAGCGCATTTCTGGGTGCTGCTCGCGAGCTACCTCCTGCAGCCGTCCCTTTTGAACCGGTGCGTCCATTTCTCGTGTGCCATTCAATTGAATTAGCGTTAAAGGCATTCCTGTCGCTGCGTGGCGCGACGATGTTGGATTTAAGCGATGCCTCCTACGGACATAAACTGGACAAAATTCTTCAGGCAGCGGACGAGAAGGGGTTGGGGAATCTTGTAAGTCTCACTGACGAGCACCGCATAGTGATTCGTCAAGCGTCGATTTACTACGAGGGCAAAGTTTTCGAATACCCGGCGGTCGGCGAGACGCTTTCCGCATATCCAAAGATGCCCGCACTTGACGACCTTCTCGATGCCGCGAGCATATTGGTTAATTCTCTTCGTCAGCGGTGCCTGGAAGCAGAATGAATCGCGCCGGGGGCTGCGCTCCTACGGTAGTTGTTCACGGTGTAGGAGCGGCGCCCTCGCCGCGATGGTTCGGTTGCCATCACAGCCAAATCGCATCCCATAACGGATATTTGCCCAGCGATTTCACCAAGCCTGCACGTAGCGGATTGGCGACGACGTAGCGCGCCACGCCCGCCACATCTTCATCGCGGCGCAAGGCGTGATCGTGATATCCACGTTGCCACAGCGATCCCTTGCGGTTAAGCGCGCGGTTGATGCGGCGCGAGCTGATCGACTTCACGTCCGCAATCACTCGCGACAAATCATGACCCTCGCGCAGTTGCATGAGCCAGTGCAAGTGGTCTGGCATGACGACGAACGCGAGAGTTTCTGCGCGTGGGGTTTCGCCGCGCAAGGTGTGGACGAGGAGACGGCCGAGATGAAAATCGGTGAAATGCGATACGCGTTCTTGCGTGACGGTGGTGATGAGATAAATGCGATTGGGTTCGGAGACGCGACCTTTACGAAGGTCATGTCCGCGTGGTTTATTCATAAAATAAATTGCATGCTTTGTAGGAGCGGCGCCCTCGCCGCGATGTTTGTGAAAATCAAACGCATCGCGCCGAGGGCGGCGCTCCTACATTAAGCGCGTTGCCTAACACGTGACTCCAAGCGCAAATGTCTATGAAGAGCGTTGGGGCGTCAGGCGACGTGACTCTGTTCGAAACGGAGTGCTTCTTTGATTTCTTCTTCGTCAACGTCGTAGTCCTGTGCCATTTCCGCTATGGAATCCCCGGCGCGGAAGCGACCCACGATCACTTCCGTACGAATTGCCACGCTCGAAAGGATGGGACGGCCAAACGCTAACCGTGGGTCAATGACGATGGTCTTGGGTTGATTCTCGTCTGAAACAGACGTGCGACTGAACGGGAAGAGGCGCACTGGCGCGCCGCGATTGTCCCGCTCGATGCGTGCGAGTGCTTGTTCGAAATCGCCGCGCAGCGCTTCCTGACCTTGCTGCGAAACATTTAGTACTTATCCGTAAATAATTTGCCATCTACATTTGGATAGTTCAGGCTTGCTACCATTGAAGACAATGGAGGGCAGAGGGATGAAGCGCTTACCAAGCTGGTCTGTATCGGATGGATTCTGGAGTCGAATGGAACCGCTGATACCGTTACCGCAGAGGAATCCGGAGAAGGAATACAAGCGCAAGGCGGGCGGCGGGCGCAAGCCGAAAGCGGCCCGGACCGTGTTTGAAGGCATTGTGTATGTATTGCGCACGGGGTGCCAGTGGAAAGCGCTGCCGAAGGAATTCGGGAGCGCAAGCGCTGTCCATCAACGCTTTCTGGAATGGGAAAAAGCGGGCGTGTTCTTGAAGCTTTGGCAAGCGGGTTTGGCTGAATACGACGCCATGGAGGGCATCGCTTGGGCGTGGCAAAGCATCGATGGAGCGATGACCAAGGCGCCGCTTGCACGAGAGTCGGTGGGGAGAAACCCCACGGACCGGGGAAAAAATGGGGACCAAACGCAACGTGCTGACGGACGGCCGTGGTGTCCCGTTATCGGTCGTCGTTTGCGGAGCGAACCGTCACGACGTGAAGATGCTGCCCGACGTGCTTGATGCCGTGGTGGTCGCGCGCCCACCCGTGACGCCGCAGACTCCGCAAAATCTGTGTGCCGACGCAGGCTATGTGGGTAAAAAGGCGCATGCGCAGATCGAAGAACGAGGCTACGTGCCACACGTTCGGCCGCGCGGTGAGGAAATGGATGAGAAAGCGAAGAATCCGGAGTACAAACCACGCCGATGGGTCGTCGAAGTCTGTCACTCCTGGTTCAATCGGTTTCGCAAATTACTGGTACGTTTCGAGAAGACGGATCGCAGCTACATGGCTTTAGTAATGATCGCCGCCGCCATCATCGCGTATCGCAAGGTGCCCGGCGACACTAATATTATTTACGGATAAGTTCTTAGTATCCACCAAGAACAAGTTGGTAACTAACATCGGAAATGTGTGCGGAAAGAACCATTTTTCCGTCGACTTCCAAACGCTAAGGAACAAATTCAACCGAGATGTGCGCGTTAAGGCCCAAAAGGAAATTTTAAGAGCCTTTAGCAGCCGTATTCCAGAGTACGAGGAGAAAATATCGGAGCTTCGAGGCGGAGAATTTGGAGCTGATTGGGTACATAAGCTAACCAACAAATTGAAAACGCCAAATATGGGGGTGCCCAATTTAATCCATAGAGAACTTCAACGCATGCTCCGAAATGGCACTAACGAAATTAGAATTCAACGGAAGGCTACAAGTAAGGAAATCGAAGTACAGGAAACCATTCTGGGACGCAGTGTTGAACGTCCTTACATAATTGAAGAAGGTATTGGTGTTCTCGAAGGCCTATCGGCGCTTAGCGAAGAAAATAATCTAAGAAAAATTTTGGTAGAGGATCTTCAGCCCGGAATTGAACGAATATCTTCTATGGAAATAGAGTCAGCCACGGAGCACCTATTGAGTGTGGAGAGTAAATGGGCTGGTGAGATTGAGGCGAAGTTGGAGCGCGCAGAAAGGGCAATAGATGTCGGGAGGCGCCTTTTAGAAAAAAGCAATCTGACGCAGTTGCTTAAGGTCGTCGACGAGCACTCAGACATTAAGCTTTTTAAGGCATTTTTGAACGGGCTACCGTAGCGCAATTGGCGTCAAACTCCACGGTTGACCACCCCCATTCCAACCCCCTTGCCGGAGGAAGGAGTAAGTTCACAACAGTGGAGAAAAATTGTATGAAACCCACGCCGACTCTTCCTACCGAAAACCAACCCCTCAACGCCGAGCAACTGCGTCTGATCGACGCCTACTGGCGCGCAGCGAATTATTTATCGGTCGGGCAAATCTATCTGCTCGCCAACCCGTTGCTGCGTGAGCCGCTGATGCTTGCGCATGTGAAGCCGCGCTTGCTCGGGCATTGGGGTACGACGCCGGGGCTTAACTTTATTTACGCGCATCTGAATCGCGTGATTAAGGCGCAAGACTTGAGCATGCTTTATGTCTCCGGTCCGGGGCATGGCGGACCGGGCATTGTGGCTAACACCTGGTTGGAAGGGACGTATAGCGAAGTGTATTCGGGTGTGCCGCAAAACCTCGAAGGCATGCAGCGGCTGTTCAAGCAATTTTCGTTTCCCGGCGGCATTCCCAGTCACGTGGCGCCGGAAACGCCGGGGTCGATCCACGAGGGCGGTGAACTCGGCTACGCGCTGTCGCATGCGTTCGGCGCGGCGTTCGATAATCCGGATTTGATCGTCGCGTGCGTGGTCGGCGACGGTGAAGCCGAGACCGGGCCCCTGGCGACCGCGTGGCATTCCAATAAATTCCTGAATCCGCAAACCGACGGCGCGGTGTTGCCGATTCTGCATCTGAACGGTTACAAGATCGCCAATCCGACGCTGCTGGCGCGCATCCCGCACGAGGAGCTGGAAAGCCTGTTGATCGGCTACGGCTATCAGCCGTATTTTGTCGAAGGGGCCGATCCGCGACAAATGCACCAACTCATGGCGGCCACGCTCGACGCGGTGACGGTCGACATCAAAACCATTCAACGCCGTGCGCGCGCTGAGGGCACGACCGAGCGGCCGCGCTGGCCGATGATCGTGCTGCGTTCGCCCAAAGGCTGGACCGGGCCGAAGGAAGTCGACGGCAAAAAAACCGAGGGTTATTGGCGTTCACATCAGGTGCCGTTCGGCGAACTTTCGGAACAGCCGCAGCATTTGCTGCTGCTGGAACAGTGGTTGAAAAGTTATCGCGCCGAAGAATTGTTCGACGCCAACGGCGCGCTAATGCCGGAGTTGCAGGCGCTCGCGCCTCAGGGCGCGCGGCGCATGAGTGCCAATCCGCACGCCAATGGCGGGGTGTTGTTGAAGGATTTACGCCTGCCGGATTTTCGCGCCTACGCGGTTGCGGTTAAGCAGCCCGGCGACGTGGAAGCCGAGGCGACACGCGTGCTGGGCGATTTTGTGCGTGATGTGATGAAGTTAAATATCGAGACCAGCAACTTTCGCGTGATGGGTCCGGACGAAACCGCGTCGAACCGTCTAGGCGCATTATTCGAAGTGACCAATCGCGCGTGGATGGCGCAGCGTTTGCCGGAAGACGATCACCTCGCGCCGGACGGGCGCGTGATGGAAATTCTCAGCGAGCACACCTGCCAGGGCTGGCTGGAAGGGTATCTGCTGACCGGGCGCCACGGTTTATTTTCTTGCTACGAAGCGTTTATTCACATCATCGATTCAATGTTCAACCAGCACGCCAAATGGTTGAAGGTGTGCAAGGGTATCCCCTGGCGCCAGCCCATCGCATCGCTGAATTATCTGCTCACCTCGCACGTGTGGCGGCAGGATCACAACGGCTTTTCGCATCAAGACCCCGGCTTCATCGATCACGTGGTCAATAAGAAAGCCGACGTGATTCGCGTGTACCTGCCACCGGATGCAAACACGCTACTGTGCGTCGCCGACCATTGTTTGCGCTCGCGCGACTTCGTCAACGTGATCGTGGCGGGCAAGAGTATGCAGGCGCAGTGGCTGAGCATGGACGCGGCGGTGAAGCATTGCAGTTCCGGTGTTGGCATTTTCGAGTGGGCGAGCAACGACGCCGACGGCGAGCCCGATGTGGTGCTGGCCTGCGCAGGCGACGTGCCGACGCTCGAAACGCTCGCGGCGGTGCAATTGCTGCGCGAGCATATTCCGGCGTTGAAAATACGCGTGGTCAACGTGGTGGACCTGATGACCTTGCAGCCCAAGGAAGAACATCCGCACGGCTTGGCTGATCAAGAATTTGATGCGTTATTTACCACCGACAAGCCAATTATTTTCGCGTACCACGGCTATCCGTGGCTGATCCACCGGCTGGCGTATCGCCGCACCAATCACAAAAATCTGCACGTGCGCGGCTACAAGGAAGAAGGCAGCACCACCACGCCGTTCGACATGTGCGTGCGCAACGACCTGGATCGCTTTCATCTGGTCAACGACGTGATCGACCGGGTGCCGGAGCTTGGCTACCATCAAGCACACGTCAAACAATTCGTGCGCGACAAACTCGTCGAGCATCGCGAGTACATCA
>JANOOV010000402.1:0-2039 GCA_031421535.1 Gammaproteobacteria bacterium | reverse complement strand
GGCGTTTGTCGGGGGCGAGTTTGCGCCAGTTGTGCCGGTGCAGCAATGTGTACACCGAGGACAACGCCATCTTCCGCCCCAGCGCCGCTTCGAGTTGGGGTTTGATCTGGCCGACTATCAAAATGCCACCGCTACTGGCAGCTCCAGGAGCGGCTTGAGGGCACTTCTATAAATCCCGTTTAATCGCCGTGACTCGGTTATGTAAGTTCCGTTTTTTGATTTTCTCTGATCGAGGCGCAGTTATTTGCCGTGCCGTGATTGTTTTTTACATCAATTCAATCCAGGATGGGCGCTCTTTTCTCCATCTTCATGCGGTTACCCGTGCGCTGGACGCACTGACCCTGTCAAAGCTAAACACCTGGGTGCGAATCAGCATCTCGATGCGGGCGAGGTTATAGGTCAGATTCATCAAGCCCACACCCACTTTCGCGCGCGCCGCGCCGATGCTGCGCAGGAAAATGCCGCCCCTGCTGTTTTCCATATGCCCAAAGACATGCTCGACGCGGGCGCGTACCCGTGACTTTTCCGTGTTGTTGAGTCCCTGCGCTTCGGTCAAGGGTGTGTTGCGGTAAGCCCGCTCATGAATCCGGCTACTGTGCTGACTCTCTGTGAGGCGTTGTTTTTGTTCGTCTGAGCGGTAGGCGCTGTCCGCCCAGACTTCTTTGCCGCCCTCCGTCTCGTCGCGCAGCACGGTATCCAGCACCTGACTGTCATGCACGCTGGCCGCCGTGCAGGTTGCGGCGGCAATGAGCTTGGTGTCTTTATCGATGTTGATGTGGTTCTTGTACCCGTAGTGGCTTTGCCCGCCTTTTTTCGTCCAGCGGGCATCGATGTCTTTTTGCGCCAACTTGGCCGGGGTCTTGCCCCACTCGATGGGCACGGCATTTTCTTTGATCAGGGCGTTGGCCTCACGCCCGTTGCGCTGGATCGGCACCGGAACAAAGGTGGCATCAATAATCTGGCCGCTTTTGAGTTCGACCCCCAGCGCGGCCAGCGCCTGGTTCAGGCCATCAAACAAGGCCTCGACCAAGTGCTGCTGTTTGAGCGCTTCGCGGAAGGCCCATACGGTGCGGGCATCCGGGACGTTGCCGGCCAGTTCAAGTCCCAGGAAGCGCATGAAAGAAAGCCGGTCACTCACTTGGTATTGCAAGCGCTCATCCGACAGGTTGTTCAGGCGTTGCAGGATCAGCAGCTTGAACATGAGCACCCGGCAGGGGCCGGCTTGCGTCCCGCCGCGCTTTTGCGCTCACTGCCGTCGAGGCGGGCGAGAATCGGACGGAAGATCTCCCAGTCGATGGCGGCGTTCAAACGCTCCAGCGGGTCACCTGCTTCAGAGAGGCGGGCGTAACGATTTTGTAGATCAAATAGGCTGTTTTGCATGCAGCGTATTATCGGTTATTTTGCCTTTGCACAGGGAAAAATCTCAACCCGGCAAACGCAAAAATTTTACGGGGATTTATAGAAGTGCCCTTAAGTTGTCTCCCGCCGCAAGAACAGACTTGAAAAATATTGGTCAATACACAAAAGAAAAATGGGGGATAGACCAGAGAAACAGGGGCATTGTTAATTTAAGATAGTTTTGTTTTTCTTCGCTGAGGGTTAACCGAGGCGAAGAAAGAGATGACGAGTTGTCCGCGTTGCGTGAAGGAAGGCTGCGTTAAGGATGGGATAGTCAGAGGCCGACAGCGGTGGCGATGTCGTGAATGCGGTTATCGTCACACGGTGCAACAGCGTGGAAAGGAAGCGCACCTGAAAAGATGATTCCCACCGTGCTGGCTTTGCGCGGGGAGGGGACAGGCGGTTGAGCTTTATCTGGAAGGTCTTGGCTTCCGGTCGATTAGACGATTTTTGAGAGTCAGCCATGTTGCGGTGTACAACTGGATCAGGAGTTTCGGCGAGAAGTTGGAGGAACTGCGCAGCTCTAACGAGATTGAAATTGTCGAGATGGATGAGATACGCCACCATCGGCTCAAAAAAAACTATTGCTGGATATGGATTGCTGTTGATCGTGCTGGGCGAAAGTTCATCCAGTGCGCGTT
>JANOOV010000401.1:0-6758 GCA_031421535.1 Gammaproteobacteria bacterium | reverse complement strand
GATCATGCGCCAACAGTTATCGGAATCGAAGAGCCGGAAACTGCTCTACACCCTGCAGCCTCGGGCGCGCTGCGGGAGGCATTGCAACGGGCTTCCGAACACACTCAGATCATCGTTACCAGCCATAGCCCGGATCTGCTGGATGACATGAGTTTGTCGGCAGACGCATTGCTTGCCGTGGTAGCTAATGCCGGTGAGACCCGTATTGCACCCATTGACGAAGCTTCACGTATCGCCTTGCGAGACCACCTCTTTTCGGCGGGTGAGCTGCTGCGGCTCAACCAACTCGCGCCCGACCCTACCGTGTTGGCGGCGCAGGATCAACAAGAGCCCGATCTGTTCGGCGAAGTTGGGCAATGATAACCATCGTTTCGATTGTTGAGGGCGAAGCTGAAGTCGCCGCCTTCCCGGTACTGCTGCGCCGTGTAGGAGCATGGCTTTCGCCTGAAGTGGGCATTAAATTGTCACCACCCATCAAGGTGCGTCGAGACCGCTTTCTGAATCGCGACGAGGAATTTCGTCGGCAGGTGTTGTTGGCCGCTGCGAAGTGCGGCGATAACGGCTGGATACTGGTGTTGCTGGATGCGGATGATGATTGCCCAGCGAATTTAGGCCCGCAGGTTTTGCAACGCGCGAGCGCCATCATCCCGCACCGGCGGGTTTCCGTTGTATTGGTAAATCGGGAATACGAAGCCTGGTTTCTTGCTGCGGCCGGGTCGCTGCACGGACAGCGCGGTTTTGCGTTTGACGATCCGCCGGACTACGCCCCCGTGATGCAAAGGGATGGCTGGGTGTGCGGATGGCGAGCGGGAAATATCGCCCAATGAGTGACCAACCTGCGTTCTCTGCGCTGATTGATTTACAGCAAGCATTTGACGGCAGTCGTTCGTTCCGAAAGTTATGCGGCGAATGGCGGAAGCAGATGCCATGAATAGACACGAGCTTATTGTAGTTACACGTAGGGTGCGCCGTGCGCACCACAAGACAGGTTTGCAAATATGACTGACGACGCCCTCCCCCCAGAAGATACTAATGAGCAAATAAAACAGCGACGAGCGAAATTGGCTGAGTTGCGTGAGCAGGGCATTGCGTATCCGAACGATTTTCGTCGCAATGTCGTCGCGGGTGAGTTGCATGCGGAGTACCGCGAAAAATCCGTCGAAGAATTGGAGGCGAGTCCGATCCGCGTCAGCGTTGCGGGCCGGATGATGACGCGCCGCGTGATGGGCAAGGCGAGTTTCTGCAACCTGCAAGATATGTCCGGGCAGATGCAGTTGTACGTTACCCGCGATCTGTTGCCGGAAAATTTTTACAACAACGAGTTCAAACGCTGGGATATCGGCGACATTGTCGGTGCCGAAGGCGTGTTATTCAAAACCAAGACCGGCGAGTTGTCGGTGAAGGTGGATAATATCCGGCTCCTGACCAAGGCGCTGCGCCCATTGCCGGATAAATTTCACGGTCTCACCGACACCGAGGCGCGTTACCGCCAGCGTTATCTCGACCTGATAATGAACGACGTTACGCGCAAGACTTTTGTGGTGCGTTCGCAGGTAGTGCAGTTCATTCGAGAGTTTTTAGTGCAGCGCGGCTTTCTGGAAGTGGAAACGCCGATGATGCACGCCGTCGCGGGCGGCGCTGCGGCCAAGCCGTTCAAAACGTTTCACAACGCGCTCGACATGGAGTTGTTCCTGCGCGTCGCGCCCGAGCTGTATTTAAAGCGTTTGGTGGTGGGCGGCTTCGAGCGCGTGTTCGAGATCAATCGCAATTTTCGCAATGAAGGGTTGTCCACGCGCCACAATCCGGAGTTCACGATGCTGGAGTTTTATCAGGCCTACGCGGATTACCGCGACCTGATGAATCTCACCGAAGAAATGCTGCGCGCGTTGCTGTACCAAGTGCTGGGCAGTACGACTGTCAATTACCAAGGCGAGAGCTACGACTTCGGTCAACCGTTCGCGCGCATGACGGTGAAAGAAGCGATTCTGCATTTCAATCCGGATTTAAAGGCGGCTCAGCTCGACACTTTAGATTCCTGCCGCGCCGTGGCGAGTGCGTTGAACATTCCGCTGCAAGCGAGCTGGGGCGCGGGCAAGATACAGATCGAGATTTTCGAGAAGACGGCCGAGAGCCGCTTGAAAAATCCGACTTTTATTACCGCCTATCCCACCGAGGTGTCGCCGTTGGCGCGCCGCAGCGACACTGACCCGTTGGTCACCGACCGCTTTGAATTTTTTGTCGGCGGCCGCGAAATTGCCAACGGTTTTTCCGAGCTGAACGACGCCGAAGATCAGGCCGAGCGGTTCCGCGCACAGATGGAAGACAAGGCGCGCGGCGACGAAGAAGCCATGCCGTTCGATGAGGATTACATCACCGCGCTGGAGCACGGTCTGCCGCCGACGGCGGGCGAGGGGATCGGTATTGACCGTTTGGTGATGTTGCTCACCGATGCGGCGTCGATTCGCGACGTGTTGTTGTTTCCACACATGCGGCCGTCAAAGTAGATACTTCAAAACGGCAAAAAAAGGCCCGGCAACAACCTGCCGGGCCTTGCGCTTTAAAGCATCATCAATAACAAAACTACTTCATCAGGTTATCTGCGGTCAGGCTCAACAGCAGCACGCCGATAATTTCTTTGCCATCCTTGACCGGTACGGTGATCTGGACGGTTTCGATCTTGGTGCTCGGATCGGGCTGCGCTTCTTTCATCTGCCAGATTTTTCCCGCGAACGATTCGCTGAAGTGCGGCTTGTCCTTGGACATGTAGCTGGCGGGTTTGGAGGTGAAGGCAAAGCGTTGGCCGTGTTTCCCGGTGAGTACCAGTTTGTTCAGGCCTTTTGCATCCGCGTTCATCCACTGCGTCAGCAACTTGCCGGCGGGGTTGTTGACCATTTCAGCAGCCAGCGGATCAGTCTCGGGTATTGGCTCCCACTTGGCGTTATCCATTCCAGGAATTGCGCCTTTTGCATTGGCTTCTTTTACCGCTTTGATGAGGGCGGGATCAGTGGCCAAGGTGGTTGCTTTTGCCTTGTACGCATCGACTTTCTGCTGCATTGCCGGTGTGATGGCGCCCGCGTACGCCGTGCTACAGCACAAAAATGCCGCGATGCCGATGGAACGCAGTGCTGTTGTTGACTTTAAGTAATGGGTAACTCCATGCATGTCGTGTCTCCTTTGTTGCATAAATTTACGGAAGTGATGGATAGATAAGGCTTCTTTGTTCACGTTGAATTGCAAACTAACAAGCGGCGACATGTTAACAGAAGTGAGATTTTTTTCCGGTGATTTTACGTGTGTCGGATTTTTAAAGATTCGTGTTCGCCGTAATAAAACTCTCACTATTTCACTTTAGTTTGTATTCCCGGAGCCGATTAACAGTCAGGTGTTTGGTGTAGTAAGGGGTTTGGGCATGTCGAAAGAAACCGGAAATATGCAGGGAAAAATTCATCTTGCCATCGGATTGCATGCCGTGGGAGTAATTTTTCTTGTGCATCTCATCGTTTATCGAGTCCTGGCACTTCAGGGTAATGCGGCGCTGGTTGCAGGCGTGGTGCTGGGTGGTTTGGCGGCAGCGATATCAGGCTGG
Organism: Gammaproteobacteria bacterium; assembly: GCA_031421535.1. GTDB lineage: Bacteria > Pseudomonadota > Gammaproteobacteria > SG8-11 > SG8-11 > UBA6921. The sequence continues at coordinate 3,172 of JANOOV010000401.1, read as the reverse complement.
ATTTTTGCGCGTCGGCTGGTGCGGCCGGTGCGCGCGATCACCACGCAAGTCCAATCTGTGGTGCAAGGCCGGGATTTCACCCAACGACTAGATCAAGGCGTGACGGGTGAGTTGGGTGAGCTGGTGAAGGAAATAAATCATCTGTTTGAAACGACGCAATCCACATGGCTTGAGTTTGGTCGGTTATCTGCAAGTCTTGACCAAGACACGCGCCGTTTTGCCGACATGAGTTCCGCGCGGGCATCTGCACAGATGCAGCAACCCGAGGCACTGGAGCGCTTGGTAAGTCATGCGTGCGAGTTGGTCGCAGCGGGGAAAAATATTATCAGTGCGATTCAGGCATCGAATCAGGTTACGCTCAAGGCGAAAGAAATGGCTCGCGAGAGCGCGCTGGTCACCGTCAACTCCATGTGCTCCATCGATAAACTCGTGGAGGAAATCGATGCCTCGGCGCGCACGGTGGAAAACATGGAAGCCGACAGCAATAAAATCGGCGTGGTGCTCGAAGTCATCAAGAGCATTGCCGATCAAACCAATTTGCTGGCGTTGAACGCGGCCATCGAAGCGGCGCGCGCAGGTGAACACGGCCGTGGTTTTAGCGTGGTCGCGGATGAAGTCCGTACGCTGGCCAGTCGCACCGCTCAATCCACCCAGGAAATCCAGGACATCATCAGCCATCTGCAAGACGGCGTGCGCGCAGCGGTGCAGAAGATTCGCCAAACCCAGACCGGTGGGCAGGCCGGTGCGGTGGAGGCCGAAAAAGCCGTCGAAGCCCTGTCGGAAGTTTCGGGTGCGATCAGCAACATCTACGAGATATACAATCAAATCGGCGCTGCCGCCGAGAAGCAAAGTGCCGTGTCGCAACAACTCCACGACGGCGTTGCACACCTGGTTCGCGAGGTTGATGCCGCGCAGAACGACGATTCGATGCAGCAGGTCGCGGCGAAACTATCCCAGTTGTCGGCGGAGTTCAGTCAACGGGTACAGCAGGCGGTGAGCAAGTAATGATTTAGGGTCTGTTGTTGACCGATGTCAGGTGTGGCCGCTTTACGATAACAACTTCTGAATTTCCATGATGTCCTCGCGTGCTTCGTGCAGCGTCTTGATGCTGTCGTCGGGTGTGAGCCCGAGTTTTTTCAGTGCCGGAATGTCCGCCCAGTTGCGTTTGCCCAAGGGGTGTTGCGTACCGATGTAACTATGCAGGTTGGCGACCAGCACGATATCGGTGTAGTCAATCGGGGCGTCGGGATTACGGCTGAGATTTTCGTGTTCACCCGCGATGCTGACCAGCGTGGGTGAGAATTTCCAGGCTTGCAGCATCGCCTTGCCAAGCACTGGCCCCAGTTTCGTGGCGATATCGTCGAGTGTGGTTTCGTTGGCGGCAATGGCGGGAAATTTTTCGGCGTAGGTCAGGATCGGCAGCTCGCCGATGTCGTGCACCAAACCCCCGAGCATCGCTTCATCCGGTTTGAGTTTGGTAAATTTTTTTGCCAGCACAAAACTGATCGCAGCGACATGCGCGCTGTGCATCCATAGCCGTTCCAGGCGCGTTTTCAACCCGGCGAATTTGGTGTGGAACATCTGGCGGATAATCAGGCCCGAGGCCAGATTGCGTACCTGTTTCATACCCAGGCGCGTCACTGCGCTTTGTACATCTTCAACGGCGTTGTTGGTGCGATACATCGCGCTGTTGGCGACCTGGATCAAACGCGCCGACAAGGCCGCGTCGGTGGCGACAATACGCATCACGTCTTTCGCGGTGGACTTGGGATTATCGATGGCGTCGCTGATTTTAAGCGCGACTTGCGGCAGCGTCGGCAGCCTGAGCCGGTTGTGTTTCAGATCATCCAGCAACTTGCTGATGAATTCGTCAACCTCAGTCCCCATCGTGACCTCACTTTTGTTCTTGTTCAAAAGAATACGGTAATGCTTGAAATTTCAACGCCGGACCATCGGCACTGCCCAGATGGATTGCAGCGCGCTCCGCAGCGGCGATGACAACCACCGCCAGCGCATCACATCCGCCGCCGGGCGCGGGCTGAGCATGCACGATGGCGCCAATGCTTTGTGTTCCATCACTGCCCGCTTCATACAGTGGCGTGCGCGGTGCGGGCGGGTTATCCACGGCGATGTGGGCCAGAACCATGTGCCGCTTCAGCGTGCCCAGGTACTGCATGCGCGCCACGATTTCCTGGCCCGGATAACAGCCCTTTTTAAAATTCACGCCGCCAAGCGCAGTCAGGTTCACCATCTGCGGAACAAATTCTTCCACGCTGGATGTGAAAACCTCCGGCACGCCCGCCAGAATATCCAGCCAGCTCCATACCGGCGCGCCGACCGGGGCCGCATGCGCCGCGAGCTGTTGCCACAGCGCTTGAATTGACGGCAACTCGCCGACCAATTCAAAGCGCGGATTCACGCCGGGCAAGCGCAGCACCGTAATGCCGTTGGCGCTGACTACCTCATTAACGGCCTGCGGCAACCGACCTAAAGCGTCGCTCAAGCGTTGTTCGGCCTGGGGTCCGGCAAAGCCGATGCGCGCTATGGTATCGGTCGCATCGTCGAGCGTTGTTTTTGCGCGCATCACAAACATGCGCAGCCGTTTGAGCGTGGGTTCCAGCAACTCCTGCGGAAATTGTAAATACACGGTCTCGCCGCGCTGAAAAATGCGGAACAGCGCCAACAAGCGACCCTTCGCACTGCAATAGCCGCTGAGCTGGCTGCGTGTCGCGTTGACGTCGCGCGCGTCGTTGGTGAATTGGCTTTGCAGAAAAGTTTGCGTGTCGGCGCCGTGCGCGGCAATCAATCCCAGATGCGAGAGGTCGCAGAGAATGTTGCTGGTGGTTACGGCGTTTAGCTCGTGCGCCGGGTTGCCGAAATTCAATACCGTGGTGCTCGTAGCGTCGAATACTGCACCCGCGTTGCCGAGAAAATTTTTCCAGTCAGGTTTCATGGCGATTATTGTGCTCTCATGGTTGGTCCGCAACGGTAACGACTATAGTGCATTCCCAGCCAACTAAAAAACCAACTTCTGGACGGTTGCTTTTCCTCAACTAGACTTGATGCTGGTTCATGTAGGGTGGGTTAGCGTTGTTTGCGTAACCCGCCAAGCGTGCGCAGCACACCACCGGTTTTTTTGAGGAGTGCCTTGCGGCACGCTTGGCGGGTTACG
>JANOOV010000400.1:0-2088 GCA_031421535.1 Gammaproteobacteria bacterium | reverse complement strand
CGCCCATGCAAAACAGTATGGCGACCAGCATCAGGCAGGCGCCGCTGGTGTGCGACTGACCAGTGGCGGACCGGACAGGCGGGGGCAGGGGATGGTGTCTCCAGAGTCTCAAATGCGGCGCCTTCTCTCGTTCGTTTGTTTCCGTTGTGAAACGGATGGTTAAGGCAAATGCCGTAGGTAAGGGCCGCCGCGTTCGATACCGGAGTGTCGTACTTCAATCGATCGTGAAACCCGGCATGCTGGCGGCCGACCGCGGATTCCAGGAGTTCCATCGACTTGACGCCGCTCGGGCTGATTGGATCGGCGGCAGCTGCGAAGTCGGCAGTCAGCACTTCATGAATCGAAAGCACGTCGTGGGAAGAAAGCGTTTCGATCATCTCTCGCCAGTGACGTGCGTTTCCAGTGAGGCCCAACGTTCGCCATAACCGGCGTGCAAAAGCAGAGCGAAGCGGCGCTTTTGCACGTCCGAGTTGATGGCGTTGTTAGCAGGCAATTTCCTTCTCCAGTGCTTGAATGAATGAATCCTCAAGTTCAGCAGATTCTTTGGGGCTAGCCCCTTTGCGAAAGAACTTTCCGGTAGGAAGTGTGGGGAACAAACTGTTGACTGATTTCGTTGGCCCATACCCTTCGGATATTAAACTAGGAATCCAGCCATTTTTGTTTTCTGTCACCGCAGAAATATAGGCCGTGCGAAATTCGGCCCACGAACATAAACCGATACCAGTTGTGCCAATACCAATAAATGTGTGTGGCCACCGCGCAGAGTTAGTATTAACGACCCACTTATTGAACTCGCCTTTTGTGAGACGAATAGTCTCCAGTTTGGCCTCAATTCCGAATTGGTGTTCGTGGTCTTTGTAATAGACGATATCGCCGATGATGCCTTTTGTTCCATCAGGGTTAATGTAATCCGGCACGCGCTGATTTAGCTTATAGAGCCGTGGGATTAGATATGCGCTCACAAAATGATGCTCGCCAGGGCAGGGCCGATTACTCAGCCCTGATTTGCTGAGATAGCGATCGATGTACTCACTGTAAGTATTCAGCACCAGCGCTCCTATTGCCTGCTAACGATTGAGCTAACTTGACGGCGCGTTTTCTGCGCCGGTCAAGTTGAGCGATTTGTTAGGCGCTTCTTTAAAACTAACAGCAAGAACGAAAGTATTTTCTCCCTTGCAGTTTGGGCACTGCCAATGCCTGCCAAGTTCAAATTCATGACGCCATACTACGGTCTTACGGCTACAGTCTTTATTTGCGCACTCTATCTCATGCTTGTGAGGTGTCCAATTAGATTTTCCTTCTCCTTCGCCTGTTACGGTGTATGTTGCCCGACACTCATAGCACTCTGCTTCAACAGTGTCCTGACCACTAGGAATACGCTTGCGAATAGGACTCCCGCACTCAACGCACTTTATATTAGCAAACACACCAATTGTGCAATTGAATACGGGCGAAGAAAGTGCCTCGGAAACAAATTTTGATATCTCTCCACAACGCGTACGAAACTTATTGTAGTTAATTGTTTCACCAGATCGTACACTTTTTAACGATTGAACATGAAGATAACTACCTAAAGCATCGTAGTGCTTTTTTAAAGTATTCAGTCCCAGTACTTTCTCAGTGCCAAGCGAAGTCATCTTTTGCGCTGGAACACCGTATTGATCTTCTAATCCGAAAGCGATTGAACTATCTTTATCTGTCATGGGGTCTATTTCAAGAAGAATAGCCATAACTTTTTTAGGCTGCCATGTTTCATATTCATTTGGCGGGAATTCGTCTTTATACGCAGCTGCACGGTCGTAAGTAAGAGCCTCCATCGCCATTCTAAGCTCCAAAGCTGCATACTTAAGCGATTGATCTGTGCCTTTAGCTAGCTGCTCCTCAGCATGCTTTAGGTGTTGTCGCGATGAATTTCGAAAATCCACATCAAGCTCTCATAAAGCGCATAACGCTGAGTTCACCGGCGCGCCGCTTTTGCGCGTCCGGTGGAGCGACGTGTTAGGTTTCTGCGGTACAGCCTGTTGCCGAGATAGCCGCCAATACCGGCAAAGACAGGCCAGAGAAGCAAAAACAGGGCGACAGATGTAT
>JANOOV010000399.1:0-1529 GCA_031421535.1 Gammaproteobacteria bacterium | reverse complement strand
GTTAGATGACCTCATTGGAAGCAAAGAGAATCCCGCCTGCTTTTTCTTGCGCGGTGCACAGATACACCATGAGCTGTATAATCAGTTCGTTTTCCAGTTCGAGATCGGTGGGGCGCAACCGCCACGCGATCAGTTTGTCCTGCTCCGATAACTCTACGCCACGATGGCTCAGATATAACTCGGTGGTGCCGGGCTTGTCGCCGCGATCAAAACGTACGCGGAATTTCTCGCGCGTCGGCACGGCGTAAATCCGGGTGTCGGCCTGGGTCGGTGCGCCAGTGTTCGCGGGGAGATTAGGCTGTTGCTGCGTCCATTCCGTTTCCATCACGCCAGTGGTCGGGTCTTCCACGCTCAGCGCAAAGCCGCGCTTTAGCAGGAAACTGCGCACCCACGGCCACACCTGCGTCGGCTCACCATTCAATACCAGCCAGCGTTGTGCGCCATCGCGCGCAAGTACGATGTGGTCCTGATGGGGTAACACCGGAAGCGGCGCAGGCCCGGCGACGACCGTCACCGGCAGAGCGGCGGGGCGTTTACTGCCCGCAGAAAGCTCCAAGCCTTCATCGAAATTCGGCAGCGTCAAATCGGGCGGCACTTCCAACGGTTTTCCGTAAGTGCTCTCTTCGTAGATGCGTTTGGCAGGATTGCTGCACCCGGCGATAACAACGGCCAGCATGACCCAAACCAAGCGTGAACATAATTTCATTTCAGACTTAAACACTCAAACCCGCCTGGCGTATCGCCTGTAACACCGTCGTGTGATATTTCTCGGACAGCTCCGTCAGCGGCAAACGTATGCCGCGCGGAATCAGTCCCATTTTGAACAGCGCCCACTTCACTGGAATTGGATTGGCTTCGACGAACAAATCCTTGTGCAGCGCCAGCAGTTTCTGGTTCAAGGCGTCCGCCTGCGCGCGTTCGCCCGCGCGCGCAGCGGCGCACAGCTCGTGCATCAAACGCGGTGCAACGTTGGCCGTGACCGAAATGTCACCCTTCGCCCCCAGCAGAATCAACTCCATCGCGGTCGCATCGTCGCCGCTGTAAAGATCAATGCGATCACCGCAGCGGTCGAGAATTTCCTTGCCGCGCTGCACATTGCCAGTCGCTTCCTTGATGCCGACGATGTTCGAGATACGCGACAACCGCTCCACAGTGTCGGGCAGCATGTCGCAGGCCGTACGGCCCGGCACGTTGTAGAGAATTTGCGGAATCGCGACCGATTCAGCCACTTTCTTGTAGTGCAGATACAAACCCTCTTGTGTGGGCTTGTTGTAATAAGGCGTCACCAGTAGCGCCGCATCGGCGTCGGCATCGAGCGCGCACTGCGTCAACTCAATCGCTTCGGTAGTGGAATTCGCGCCGGTGCCGGCAATGACCGGAATACGCCCGCGCACCATCTCGACAATTCGACGCAGCAGCGTGCAATGTTCGTCCATGTCCAGCGTCGCGGATTCGCCCGTGGTCCCCACCGCGACGATGGCATCGGTTTGGTTCTCGATGTGAAACTCAACCAGCCGCTGCAGGCTCTC
>JANOOV010000398.1:0-2971 GCA_031421535.1 Gammaproteobacteria bacterium | reverse complement strand
GAACGGCTCCTGTGCCAGCCGCGACAAGGGGATCGAGCGCGCTTGCGCCAACGGATGATCCGGCGCAGCGATGAAAACCAGCGGGTCTTCCATAAACGGCTCGGCGACCAGGTCTTGGTCTTCCGGGGGGGCGCCCATGATCGCCATGTCGCAGGCGTTGTTCGCAAGCAAGCTGAGCTGCTGCTGCCGCCCGGCCACTTCCAGTTGTATAAAGACCTCCCCGTGTTGCCGCCGCAAGGCCGCAAGCAGTTGCGGCACGAAGTACTTGGCGGTGTGGCCGATGCACAGCTTGAGGCGTCCGCCCTGGTTGCCGCGAAGCCGGTCCAGAACCGTCTGGGCGTCTGCCAGATGCTGGTTGATGTGCCGACAATAGCGATGCAGTTCCTGACCTGCTTCGGTCAGGAAAATCCGCTTGCCGAGCTGTTCGAACAGCGCAATATCCAGGTTGTCTTCGAGCTGCTTGACCTGGATCGAAACCGACGGCTGGGTCGTGCCCAACTCTTCCGCCGCGCGGGTGAAGTGCAAGTGGCGGGCGACGGTCTCGAAAACGGCCAACTGTCTGAGGGTTGCGTTTTTCATTTATTCAGTCGGGCCAGATACGGTCGGGATGCAGGTTTTCCCAGGGATGATCCAGGTTCGGCACCGGCGTCTGCTCGGAGGGGCGCACACCGCTCGCCACGCCAGGCGATGGGCGGGCCGGTTTCGGTTGGGACGCTGGCACCGCGCCGCCTTGCGTCTTGGCCGCACGCACCGCACCCAACAGTTTTTCGCTCATATCTTTCTTGCTCATAGCTTCAATACCTCCTCGATAACGGCCTCAATCTCGCGCGCCGCATCCGCGCCACGTTTGCCGAATTGATAGACAGTGCTGCCTTCCAAGGCACAGGCACGATACACCGCGCGCCGCCTGACCGTTTGCTTGAGCGGCTTGATCGCAAGCTCCTCAAGCGCCCACTCCAGGGAACGCGCCATGGCGTTGCGCGGTTCGACTTGATTGATGAGCATGCGCGCTTGCAGTGTGCGGTTGCCGCCGCGCAGGCGCTCCAGATAGTGCGCCATGCGCACGCTACCCCACAAATCCGTCGGCGAAGGCAGCACCGGGATAATGGCCACATCGGCGAGCGCGAGCGCATCGCCGACATCGGGGTGCGCTTCGGCGGAAGGTGGGCAATCTACCACCACGTAACGGTAGCGGTCACTGTCGCACAACGGGCCGAGCACATGTTTGAGCCCCGCAGTCACCGCCAGCAACTCGAATGGCGCGGCACGTTCGGCGGGCGCCATACGCAACCACTGGCTCGCGCTGCCTTGCGGATCGGCATCCACCAACAGGCATGGACCGCGCCGCGCCAACCCCGCCGCCAGGTTTACCGCCAGCGTGGTTTTGCCCACGCCGCCTTTTTGATTGAGCAATGCATAGACTTTGCTCTTGGTCATTGTTTGACCTGAATTATTTCTGGGCAACTGGCGACAGCGGCATCAGCGCGTCAATGCGCACCGCCAAGTCAAAATCTTTCTGCTCCAGTTGCTCACTGGAGCTCGGGTGAATGGTCACGTTGACGTAATTGGTGCCAAAGCTGGTGTCCGGATAGTAGCCGCTCTCTTCTGACAGGCTGGTCAAGCCGTCCAAAAAATCCCGTGTTGCGCTGTAGCCGCTGAACTGGAAGCGTCGGCTCAGCAGCGGCGGACGTTCGCGCCACTGCCACTCGGGGGGTACTCCGCTCGGTCGTTCCTTACGCATGGGCAGGCTCCGTACGCAGTGAGCGCATCCAGACATCAAGCTCCTGAATATGCTCGACCTCGTCGTTGAGTATGTTGGTAAACAAGGCACGGCAGCGCTCATCGCGTGCGCGCGCGCAGTAACGTGCCGCCTCTTCATACAGATGCACGGCTTCAACTTCCAGTGCCCGGTCGTGACGCAATAGTCCGGGCAAATCATCGGCCAGCCGGGTGGGTGCCAGCGCAGCGGAAACCGGTGTAGCGCCACGCACCAGCAACTCTTCCATAAGTCGCTCTGCGTGCCGCAGCTCGGCAGCCACATCCTCGCGTAAGCGCTGACTTGGCTCCGCCATACCCCAAAGCGCAGTCAATTTCGACTGTGCCAGATATTGCTGCACCGCAGACAGCTCATGTGCCAACGCGCGATTCAGGTAGCCGATAATGCGCAAATCCGCCGTCATGATGCTGACCTCCGCGCCGATCAGGTTAGCTGCGCGCCGGGGTGATGTCGCCATCGCGCCCGCTGCCACCCATGTCATCCGGATGTTTAGGCAGAATATTTTCCACCTCGCTGTGCACGCGCGCGATGATGTGTGCTGCCACCAAGCCGTCGCCGACGCGCTCGCACGCATCCGCACCGGCACGCACCGACGCGTTCACCGCGCCGGTCTCACCGCGCACCAGCACGGTCACGTAGCCGCCGCCGACGAATTGCCGACCCACCAGCGTCACTTCCGCTGCCTTGGTCATCGCGTCCGCCGCTTCAATCGCAGGCACCAGCCCACGCGTTTCGATCATTCCCAATGCAATACCGATATTCGCCATGTCAGACTCCTTACCTAAGCAATTTAAACTTCAATCAAGCACTCTGCGGTACCGCACCTTAGCTCGGCTTTTTAGGCAGAATATTTTCCACCTCGCTGTGCACGCGCGCGATGATGTGTGCCGCCACCAGGCCGTCGCCGACCCGCTCGCAGGCATCCGCACCGGCACGCACCGAGGCGTTCACCGCGCCGGTCTCGCCGCGCACCAGCACGGTCACGTAGCCGCCGCCGACGAACTGCCGACCGACCAGCGTCACTTCCGCTGCCTTGGTCATGGCATCTGCTGCTTCAATCGCAGGCACCAGCCCGCGCGTTTCGATCATTCCCAATGCAATACCGATATTCGCCATGTCAGACTCCTTACCTAAGCAATTTAAACTTCAATCAAGCACTCTGCGGTACCGCACCTTAGCTCGGCTTTTTAGGCA
>JANOOV010000397.1:0-7083 GCA_031421535.1 Gammaproteobacteria bacterium | reverse complement strand
GCGCAGCAGGTGTTGCTGGCCGTGGGTCGTTTCCTCAAAGACCAGTTGCGCTGGGCGGACATTATCAGCCGTGCATCGAGCAACGAATTTGTGATGGTGCTGCCGGAGACTTCGACCGACTCCGCGCAAAAACTCATCGAGAAAGTGCGTGGGCATCTGGGGAGTCTGGTGATTCCCGGCGCGCCCGAAAAAGGTTATGCGATCGACGCGCGCTTTGGTGTGGCGAGCTGGCAAAAAGGCGATGACGCGCAGCAATTATTGCAGCGCGGTTATAGCGCTGCGGCGCGATAATTCACCGGGCTGCGTGGTTTAAGCAAGCGGGCTGCAAGCCCGGCAATGGCGCCGAACAGATGCGCATCCACAATGACCTCGCCACCGGCCAGACTGGCGGTGCCGGGCAGCGGCCCGCTCCATTGTTCCCACGCGAGCTTGAGCGTGATGGCGATCAGCAACCACCAACCCTCGCGTAATTTAAGCCGGATCTCCGCCATGCAACCGGCGACAAAGTAGCCGTGCAAGGCGCCGGACAAACCCACATACAAGCCGACGTCGGGTGTGAACACCAGTAAACCTGCGCCGGTGGCGATGGACGTCACCAGCACAATGACGATCCATTGCCCGTGGCTGAAGCGCGCACCGAAAAACATCCAGATCAGCGCGAGGCCGGCGAGATTGAGCAACAGGTGCATGTTGCCCAGGTGCAGAAAATTGCCGCTGAGCAGGCGCCATACTTCCCCGTACAGGATGGCGTCGCGGTCGTAACGCAAGTCCTGTTGCACGGTGTCACCGCTGAATTGCGCAATAATCGCCAGCGCCGCGACGACCAGCGGCACCAGATAGGGTTTTAATTGTCGAAGCCAACGCAAGTAGTTCACAGGGGTTTACGCGGTAGGTGGGAGTACACAGTATAGGAAGCGCAGGTGGATCGATCAAACCGCAATGGCATTTGTTATAGTAAGCCACCCGTGAGGCGCCGACTGATCGATCGTTGGTGTGTCCGGCAATCAATTTGAGGAGTGAATTTATGCAGAGGTCGGCAAGCAAGGCGCGGATGCGCGGTTTTACCCTGATCGAGATCATGGTGGTGGTGGTGATCCTGGGGATTCTCGCCGCGATTGTGGTGCCCAAGGTGATGGATCGCCCGGACACGGCGCGTATCGCCAAGGCCAGGCAGGACGTGCGCGCACTGGAAAGTGCGTTGAATCTCTACAAGCTCGACAATTTCGTGTACCCGTCCACCGATCAGGGTCTGGAAGCACTGGTGCAAAAACCTGCCGGCAGCCCCGAGCCGAAGAACTGGAAGGAAGGTGGGTATATTCCCCGCATGCCGAAAGACCCGTGGGGCAATCCGTATCAATATCTCAATCCCGGCACGCACGGCGCGATCGACATTTATTCGCCGGGTGCGGATAACCAGGTCGGCGGCGAAGCGGCCAATGCGGATATCGGCAACTGGAATATCGAGTAGCCGCTGCGCCGTGTGCGCGATGCGCGACCCCCGTCGTTCCCTTCACTGTGCAGGTTTCACTCTCATCGAAATGATGGTGGTGATTTTCATCATTGGCATCGTGGCGGGTTTTGCAACCCTGTCGGTGGGGCAGAGTCAGACGCGTGTGTTGGACGACGAAGTGAAACGCATGCAGAGCTTGCTGAGGTTGATCGGCGACGAGGCGGTGTTGCAATCCGAGGAGTTTGCAATCGAAGTGTATCGCAACGGATATCGCTTCATGCATCTGGCGCAGGCACTGGAGGAGTGGGAGTGGCAGCCGGTGCAGGATAACGCAATTTTTCGCGCGCGCTGCTTCCCCGAGGGCCTTGAGCTTGCGGCGGAAATCGAAGGTACGCCCAGCGTGTTGGAGCGTTTCGATTGCAGTGCGCAGGCCGCCAAGGCGGGCGCAGAAAAAGCGCAAGAAGAAATATCCGCTGCGGATAAATTCCGCAAAGCCGACGACGTGCCGCCGCGCATTTTTTTGCTGTCGAGCGGTGAAATGACACCGTTCGAACTCACCTTGTCGCTGCCGGACAAAAGCAGCTCGCGTCTGGTGGGCGAGCTGACCGGCAAACTCACACAGCCGACGTCGGGCGCAAAAGATGACAAAAAACGTTCGTAATACACGCGGCTTCACCCTGCTGGAAGTGCTGGTCGCACTGGCGGTGCTGGCGCTGGCCCTGGCGGCGGGCATCAAGGCGGCGGGGTCGAATATCGACAATGCCGCCTATCTGCGCGACCGCACGCTGGCGCATTGGGTTGCCATGAACAAGCTGACCGAGATGCAGGTGTTCAACAAGTTTCCGGGCAGCGGCACCACCGAGCGCGGATCGTTGTTGCTGGCCGGGTCGGAATGGTATTGGACGGTGCAAACCACGCTCAATAAATCGCTGGTCAAGTATGAATTCAATGTGGCCAACATCGAAGTGCGGCACAGCGAAGACGCGAAGCAACCCCTCGCGACGTTAGTTGCGGCGTACTGAGCCATGTACACCCCGCGCGGCTTCACCCTGATTGAGTTGATTGTCGCGATGGCGGTGTTTTCCGTGATGGCGACGATGGCCTACAGCGGTTTGCAGTCGGTACTCGAGGCGCGTGTGCGCACCGAACAGCACGCGCAGCGACTGGCCGCGTTGCAAACGGCGTTTTTCTGGCTAGGCAAAGATATCGAACAGGCCGTGCCGCGCCGTGTGCGTGATCAGTATGGCGAACCCATGAAAGCGTTGCAGGCGGAGCAAACAGCGGAATTTAATCTGGAGTTGACGCATGCGGGCTGGAGCAACCCGTTCGCCAGCGAAAAACGCCAGCGCAGCTTGCTGCAACGCGTCGCCTACGGCGTGCGCGACAAGCAACTGCTGCGCAAATACTGGTTTGATCTGGATCGTGAACACAACAGCGCAACCTTTGAGACCGTGCTGCTTGAAGGTGTCAGCACGTTGGCAATGCGTTACGTCGATCAGAAGCTGGAGTGGCAAACCCAATGGCCGCCGCTGGACGGAAAAGACGTCATGCCACTGGCGGTGGAAGTCAGTCTTGACATTGAAGGGATCGGAAAAATATCCCGCCTGTTTCGCGTTCCGGAGAATCCGCCGCCATGAATGCTTTGCTGACACGTCATCGCGCCAGTCAGCAGCGCGGCGTCGCACTCATTACCGCGTTGCTGGTGATTGCGCTGGTGACGGCGGCGGCGGCGGCGATGGCGGGGCGTCAGCAGCTCGACATCCGCCGCACCGCGAACACCTTGCAGCGCGATCAGGCGTACGTGTACGCGATGGGTGCGGAAATCATGGCGCGCGCCGTATTGGTAAAAGATGATCTCAAGACTGATCATAAAGAAGAAGATTGGGGCAAGAGCGGTGTGAGCATTCCGTTTGAGGGTGGCTTGCTGACCGGCACTCTGGAAGATTTACAGGGGCGCTTCAATCTGAACAATGTGGTAAAAAACGGCAGTGCCTATCCGCCAGACGTCGATCGCTTGAAACGCTTGTTGCAGATATTGAAAGCCAAGAGCAAGGGTGAGGATGTCTGGAAAAATGCGGAGCCTGCGGATTTAACCCACGCCGTGCTCGACTGGATTGATGCCGACAGCAATGTGTCGTCCGGCGGTGCCGAGGATAGTGATTATTTACAGGGTGAACGGCCCTATCGTGCGGCGAATGCGCCGCTGGTATCCAGCAGCGAGCTGCTCCTGGTGCGTGGATTTACCGCAGCTATTTATCGCGAAGTGGCACCTTATGTTATGGTGCTTCCGGCGCACACCCTGATCAACGTCAATACCGCCAAGCTGGACGTGCTGCGTGCGCTCAGTGATGAGACCTCGTGTGTGGATGTCGCCAAACTGGGGCGTGACGACGGTGTCTCGACGCCGGACGCATCCACCGATTCAGCCAAGGCTAAACCGGTAGTGTTTAATACACCGCTGGAATTCCTGCAGCACGACAGCACCGCCGGATGTAAATTCGCCGGATTCAGTCGTCCGCCGGCGCCGGGCGCCGCCATCCCGCCGCCCGTAGCGGGTGCGCCGGTGCTGGAGAAGCCCGAGGACGTTCTCAGCGTCAACAGTAATTATTTCCAGGTGAACGCCTACGCTGAAGTCGGCCCGGAGGATCAGCGGGTCAAAGTGAAGTTATATAGTGTGTTGCAGCGCAAGACCGGTAAAATCGCGACGCTCTCGCGCACCCAAGGATTCGAATAAGTGGCCAGGAAACTTTTAATCCGTTTTGCTCCGCTGACCCCCGGCGCCGATCCGGCATTGGTGGACTGGATGCGGATCAGCGCCGACGGCAAGGCCGACAGTATTCGGCGTGGTTCCCTGGATGAGGTGGGCGCGCTTGCGCACGGCAACCGCGTGATCGTGCTGGTGCCTGGAATTGACGTTTTACTGCTCAACGCGCAGGTGCCGACGCAAAATCGCCAGCGCTTGCTTAAAGCCATGCCGTTTCTGCTCGAAGAGCAGCTCGCCAGCGATATCGAAGACCTGCACTTTGCGCCCGGTGAACGCCGGGGCGACGGTACGGTGCCGTGCGCGGTGGTCGCGCGCGTACGCATGAATGAATGGCTGGCGCGGCTGCGCGAATTCCATATCCAGCCGGATGTGCTGGCGGTGGATTTCCTCGCGTTGTCGTACGAACCCGGCGTATGGACCTTGTACAAAGACGCTAACGGCGTGTCACTGCGCAGCGGGCAACAGTCCGGTTTGTTCGTGGAGCTGGACAATCTGGTGCCGATGCTCGAAGTCGCGTTTGATCAGGCCGGTACCCAGCGCCCGGCACGCTTGCGTATTTTGGACGCCGATCCGGAAACCGCGCTGCCGGATCTCACCGCGCTCAACATTGAATTCACGCATGAACCCTATGATGCGCAGGCGTTCTTGCAGTTGGCGCAAGACATCGAGCGTACGAATACCATCAATCTGCTGCAAGGCGATTACAGTCGCCGCGAACAAATAGGCAAGCTATGGCGCCCGTGGCTCCCGGTGGCGGTGCTCGCGGGTGTATTCGTGGTCTTGCATTTGAGTCTGAGCGCGATGGATTACCTGCGTTATAAAAAGCAGCTTCAAGAGTTGCAGGTACAGGTCGAGAAAGTTTATCTGGGGGCGTTTCCAAACGAAAAGCGCGTACCGAATGCAAGAGTGCAAATGGAACAACACCTGAAAGAATTACGCGGCGGCGGCAAAAGCGGCGGTGTCGGATTTCTCGGTTTGCTGGGGGGTTCGGCCGCCATTCTGAAGGATACGCCGGGGCTGGAACTGCGCAGCGTGCGCTACAAAGAAGGCAAGCTCGACATCGACATGACGGTACGTGATCTGCAAATCCTGGATAAATTGAAACAGACACTCACGCAGCAGGCGGCGGTCGATGTCGAAATCGTTTCGGCCAATGCGCGCGGCGACATTGTCGAAAGTCGGTTGCAACTGCGAGGGCACGGACCATGAAAGCCTGGTTTGCCGAGCTGCAACCGCGCGAACGGATGATGGTCATCGCCGGTATGGTCACGTTGGGGCTGCTGATTTTTTACGCCGCCGTGTGGGATCCGCTGGTCAGCGGTGCGGGCAGCAAGGCGGCAGCGGTCGAGGAGCAGCAGAAATTGTTGCAATGGATGCAAAAATCAGCGGAAGAAGTTAAGCGTCTGCGTCCGGGCGACAGCGCCGCCGCGCAATTACCGCCCGGACAAAGTTTGCTGGGCGTAATCGACCAGACTTCGAAGAGTGCCAATCTCGGTGGCGCGGTCAAACGCGTCAAGCCCGAAGGCGACAACAAAGTCAGCGTGTGGCTGGAAGAAGCGGGTTTTGACGACACGATGCAGTGGCTGGAGAATTTGCATCGTACCTATGGCGTGGAAGTTGACAGTATTGTCATCGACCGGAAAGCCACCCCCGGCAAGGTGGATGCACGCATCGAGTTTACCGGTGGCGCGCATGCGTAAGTGGCAGGTGGTGGTGCTGGCGGCGGGCTTGTTTTTGGTGTTCCTGGTCATGACCATTCCCGCCGCGCTGGCCTATGGAGTTCTGAAACAGAAGCTTGCGCCCGAAATTCCGCTGCTGTTGGGCGATATCTCCGGCAGCTTGTGGTCGGGGCGTGCGGCGCCCGCGCTGATCGGCGGTCAGCGCGTGGACTCTCTGGTCTGGAGTATTCAGCCGCTCGCCTTGCTCATTGGCCGTGTTCAGGCGCAGGTGGAATTTCGTTACGGCGACAGTTACGGCAAGGCCGTGGTCGCGCGCGGGTTCACCGGAAAAATCTACATCAAGGATATTGAGGCGCGCATCGACTTGCAGCGCATGCGTCTGCTGTCGAAACTGTTGCCGCTGGGTATGGAAGGCGCGCTGTTGTTGAACATGAAAGCGCTCAGTGTTGATCGGCGTTCTATCATTGAGGCAGACGGTGTGCTCGCCTGGGACGGCGCGGTCATCACGGTGCCCGCGCGCACCGAATTCGGCAATCTGCGCGTGATCGTGACCACCGATAACGATAATGTGAAAGCCACGCTCGCCGACGGCGGCGGCCCGCTGCAAGCTGAGGGTTTGTTGAACCTGACGCGTGAAGGCAATTACAAATTCACCGGCGCATTTTCCGCGCGCGACCCCAACCAGCGCATGCTGGTGCAAGGTTTGCAAATGCTCGGTCGCCAGGGCGCTGACGGCAAAGTGAGCATCGCCACCAACGGCGCCTTGTCGCAGCTATTCGGCTATTTCGAGAAGCCCGAAACTGCGGCGGTTGCCAAATAAAAACAGCAGGACGAGCACACACGCTCGGCCTGCTGTTTCTGTAATGGAGGCTACGGCGCCAAGTTAATAATGGCAGTCCTTCTGACCAGAGGAACCCCTCCGGTAGTGAAATTGCGCAGTTGGATGCGCGCGTAGATTTCTTCCCCGCCCAGTTCCGTATCCAGGTCATTCCCGTTGACCACGGCGGTCAGAGTCCGGGTCACGGAATTTTGATCGGGATTGAAATTGCTTGCGGATATCCACCCGGTAATGTCGTCGTCTGGATTCAAAAAGCCGTCAGATTCCATGATGCGAATCGAGTCACGGAAGGTGTAGTTGAGGGGCGGGTTTCTTTCCTGATTGGTGAAGGTCGCGGTATACGTTACCCGCA
>JANOOV010000396.1:0-3666 GCA_031421535.1 Gammaproteobacteria bacterium | reverse complement strand
GCCGCGCGAGCGTTTGTACAGGTCGGTTAGGTCGGCAGGTTGATCGCAACGGTACCCGTAACGCACGCCATCGAAGCGCGACAGGTTGGACGAGCACTCGGCGGGTGCGACCACGTAGTAGGTCGGCACCGACAGGCCGCTGTTGGGCAGGCTGATTTCCTTAATTTTGGCGCCGAGCTGTTCGTATTGCTTGAGCGCATCGCGGATGACTTGCTCGACTTTAGTGTCAAGACCCTCACCGAAAAACTCCTTGGGGATGCCGATGCGCAAGCCAGCGAGTGATTTATTCAAATCGGAAGTGTAGTCCGGCACCGGTCTATCTACGCTGGTTGAGTCTTTACTGTCGAACCCAGCGATCACGTTCATCATCAACGCGACATCTTCCGCGCTGCGTGCCATTGGGCCACCCTGGTCAAGACTCGACGCGAACGCGATCATGCCATACCGCGACACGCGGCCGTAGGTCGGCTTTAAGCCGGTGAGGTTACAAAGCGCCGCAGGTTGACGAATCGATCCGCCGGTGTCGGTGCCGGTGGCAACGGGTGCGAGCCGCGCAGCGACCGCCGCCGCCGATCCGCCCGACGACCCACCGGGCACCGCATTCAAATCATACGGATTGCGCACCGGGCCGAAGTAACTGGTTTCGTTCGACGAGCCCATCGCGAACTCATCCATATTGGTTTTGCCTAGCATCACCATGCCGGCGTCATTGCAGCGCTGCACCACGGTCGCGTCGGAGGGGGCAATGAAGTTGGCAAGCATCTTGGAGCCGCAGGTGGTCTTCACGCCTTGGGTACAGAAAATATCTTTCTGCGCGAGCGGCACGCCGGTGAGCGCGGCGGCCTGACCTGTTGCGAGCCGTGCGTCGGCCGCCTGCGCCTGTTTGAGCGCAAGTTCATCAACCACGGTCACAAAAGCATTGAGTTGCTTGCCGTGTTTGGCGATGCGTTGCAAATACGCGCGCGTGAGCTCGGCGCTGGAGAATTTTTTCGCTTTGAGTCCGGCGGACAATGCGGCGAGGCTGAGGGTGTGCATGGGGTTCCTTTTATTTTATCGACTACACTTAAACGGTCTATTCAAGCACCTTGGGCACCAGGTACAAACCACAATCCACCTGCGGTGCGATGGCCTGAAAGGTGTCGCGCTGGTTGGTTTCGCTGACCACGTCGTCGCGCAGGCGTTGGGCGGTATCGAGCGGATGCGCCATCGGCAGCACGTTACTGGTGTCCACTTTATTCATCTGTTCAACTAAAGCGAGGATGTTGGACAGGTTGCGGCCGTACAGTGCGATGTCCTGCTCGCTGATGGCCAGGCGCGCGAGGTGCGCAATTTTTTCCACGTCGGCTTTACTCAAAGACATGTGCGGATTCCCTTACCTTGGAAAAATGGAAGGCGTAAAAGTTACCATACTCGTGCAGCACCTACCACGCTCGCGCCGCTCAAGTGATGCACACGACCGGCCGTTAATGTGGATGATCTGCGCTTTGACACGCGCCCGAACAAACCTTGCTGAAGCAAAACACCACTGCTAGAGTAAGCCGTATTTTTCCCCATCCTAAAAATCAGGAACCGATCAGATCATGTTCTCCCGCCTCTCCGGATTGTTCTCCAACGATTTGTCCATCGACCTTGGCACCGCCAACACGCTTATTTATGTACGCGGGCAAGGCATCGTGCTCAACGAACCTTCGGTGGTTGCGATTCGTCAAGAACGGGGACCGGGGGGGCCGCGCATCATCGCCGCCGTCGGCGCCGAGGCCAAACGCATGCTCGGGCGCACGCCGGGCAATATCGTCGCAGTGCGCCCGCTGAAAGACGGCGTGATCGCCGACTTCACCGTCACCGAGAAAATGCTGCAACACTTCATCAAGAAAGTGCACCAGGACAAATTCCGTTTCTTCCGCCCCAGCCCGCGCGTGCTGGTGTGCGTGCCCTGTGGTTCGACGCAGGTCGAGCGGCGCGCAATCAAGGAATCCGCTGCGGGCGCCGGTGCGCGCGAAGTGTATTTGATCGAAGAACCCATGGCCGCTGCGATCGGCGCCGGTCTGCCGGTGTCGGAAGCCAGCGGCTCGATGGTGGTGGACATCGGCGGCGGCACCACCGAAGTGGCGATCATTTCGCTGTCGGGTATCGTGTACTCGGCGTCAGTGCGCATCGGCGGCGACCGCTTCGACGAAGCCATCATTTCGTATATCCGTCGCAACTACGGCACGCTGATCGGCGAGTCCACGGCGGAAAGAGTCAAGCACGAAATCGGTTCGGCCTATCCGGGCGACGAAGTGCGCGAGCTTGAAATTAAAGGTCGCAACCTGGCCGAAGGCGTGCCGCGCAGCTTCACGGTCAACAGCAATGAAATTCTCGAAGCCTTGCAAGATCCGCTGTCGGGCATCGTCAGCGCGGTGAAAACCGCGTTGGAACAAACCCCACCCGAACTCGGTTCCGACGTCGCCGAACGCGGCATGGTGCTCACCGGCGGCGGCGCGTTGTTGCGCGGGCTGGATCGGCTGCTGCAAGAAGAAACCGGCTTGCCGGTTGTGATCGCCGAAGACCCGCTCACTTGCGTGGCGCGCGGCGGCGGCCGGGCGCTTGAAATGCTCGACGAAACCGGCGGAGAATTATTCCTCGTCGAATAAATACTGCGACGTTGTTATCTTTAAAAAGCCCGTCTTCGCCGCGTAAGCCATGCAAAGATTCCTGTTAGCACTGCCAGCGGAGCTTCACCATTAAACAACTGTTTGCCGTCGGCACGACCGCAACCCTCCGGTTAGTGTTTTTGGCCGCCCTTTCGATCGTGCTCATGACCCTGGACCACCGCGCGAATTATCTCGAAAGCGTGCGCGGCGGCTTTTCTGTGGTTTTGTATCCGTTACAATTTCTGGTCGATGCACCGATGCGCGCCAGCTCCTGGGCGGGTGATACCTTGACCTCGCGCAGCGCGCTGTTGCAGGAACTGGAAGACTTGCGCACCCGCCAGCTGGTCTACAAAACCGAACTGCAAAAACTCATTGCCGTGGAAACCGAGAACCGCCGACTGCGCGATTTGCTGCAATCATCGCAGCGGGTCACGCAAAAAGTTCTGATTGCGGAAATCCTCGCCGCCGATATGGACCCGTTCAGTCGCCAGGTCGTGCTGAATAAAGGCACGGATCACGGTGTGTTTCGCGGCCAGCCGATTTTGGATTCGGATGGCGCGATGGGACAGGTGATTCATGTCGGCCCGATTTCCAGTACCGCGATGCTGCTGACGGACGCCAATAGCGCGATTCCAGTGCAGGTGTTACGCAATGGTCTGCGCTCGATTGCGGTCGGTAGCGCTGATCAAAATTCGCTGGATTTACCCTATCTGGCAAACAACATTGATGTCGAGGTCGGCGACTTGCTGGTGTCCTCCGGGTTGGGCGGACGGTTTCCGTCCGGCTATCCGGTCGGGCGTGTGACCTCGGTCGAAAAAGACATGCGCCAGTCTTACGCCAAGATCATCGCCACACCCAGTGCGCGTCTGGACCGGGTGCGGGAAGTGCTGTTGGTGTTTTCCGAACGCGACCAGATTCCACCCACCGACGCGCCCGCAGGCGCACCAGGGGCAGGCCGCCCCGAAACGCCGGAAGGCCACCAGGCGCAAACCCAAAATAACCGCAGCGGGGTGATTATTTTAAAGGTAAGATT
>JANOOV010000395.1:0-7294 GCA_031421535.1 Gammaproteobacteria bacterium | reverse complement strand
TATCGCGTGGTGGAAACTCGCGTGGTCGATGCAAGCAATATCGCTCTCGCGGAGCTGCCGCACGCATCGGCACTGACCCTCGTCACCTGTTATCCGTTCGACGCGCTACTGCCCGGCGGACCGCTGCGATTTGTGCTCACTGCACTGGAGGTCTAACCATCTCGCGCTGCGGCGAGAGATGACGTTTCATGTTTCGATATTTGCGGCTTAGGCCTCTACAATACCGGCATGAATAAACTGCGCTTGGTACTGAAAGCGTTTTTTACCGGCGAAACCCTGCCGAGCAATCATATCGAAAGATTGCTGTCGGGCGTCGGCTCACTGCTGGCCGTCGCCACGGTATTCTGGATCAGCACGGCCGCACTGGGCGCGGATCACGCACTGTTGATCATTGGCTCGATGGGCGCATCGGCGATGTTGCTGTTTGCCTTGCCACTCAGCCCACTGTCGCAACCCTGGCCGGTACTGGGTGGACATGTCATCGCGGCACTGATTGGCATCACCTGCTACCAGCAGATTCCGCAAATCATCGTGGCCGGAGCGGTCGCGGTGGCTGGCTCCATCGTCGTCATGTACTACCTGCGCTGCCTGCATCCACCGGGCGGCGCCACGGCGCTGGCCGCCGCAACCAGCGGCGCGGCGCATCAGCTGGGCTATCAATTTGTACTGACCCCGGTACTGCTCAACGTCGTGTGCATGCTCGTTATTGCAATCGGCTTCAATTATTTTTTTCCGTGGCGCCGTTATCCCGCAGTACTGGCACGCAGTCGTATCAATCAGGTGGACACCGCGCCCGATGCAGAACACGCAGACCTTGGGGTCTCCACCGATGATTTGTCATTCGCACTGCGACGCATGGCGTCGTTCGTCGACGTGAGCGCGCATGACTTGACGGAAATTTATGCGCTGGCTCTGCAGCACGCGCGCACCGCACATCTGCAACACACGCACATTCATCCTGGCTACTATTACAGCAACGGTCGCTATGGCCAGAACTGGGCGGTACGCCATATCGTGGACGAATCCGGCGCCACCGATCCTGACCGGGACAAAGTGATTTACCGGGTGGTCGCCGGTAACGGGCGCCGCAGCTCCGGCACCTGCACCCGCACGGAATTCGCGCGCTGGGCAAAATACCAAGTCACGCGCAACGAAAACTCCTGGAACCGAACCGATCATGTTTGAACTACATCCCGACTTGCGCCGCGATGGTTTTGCAGTCGGCAAATTTCCGCTGTGTCATTTGTTAGTGATGAACGACGCGAATTTCCCGTGGTTCATTCTGGTGCCGACGCGCCCGGACGTGCGCGAAATCTACCAGCTCAACAACGCCGACCAACAGCAATTACTACGCGAGTCGTCGTACCTCGCGCAACAACTCGCCGTGGAATTCAACGCCGACAAAATGAACATCGCTGCGCTGGGCAACATCACGCCACAGCTACACCTACATCACATCGTGCGCTACCGCAGCGACCCCGCGTGGCCCAAACCGGTGTGGGGACAACAACCCGCAACGCCGTATACTGCAACGCAACGCGCTGAACTGATCGCGCGGCTCAAGCGCTGTTTGACGCGTGAGCTGGTATTTCTTGACGAGACTTGAACTTGGGGAGGACACCACGATGCCATCGTTTGACGTTGTATCTGAAATCGACCAGCACGAAGCCGTCAACGCGGTGGATCAGGCCAACCGCGAAGTCGGAACCCGTTTTGACTTCAAAGGCAGCGGCGCGAATTTTGATCTCAGCGAATCTGTGATTACGATGACCGCGCAGGCGGAATTCCAGCTCAAGCAAATGCTCGACGTGTTGCAGATCAAACTTTCCAAACGCGGCATCGACATCACCTGCCTGAAAATCGATCCGCCACAAGTCGCCGGTAAGGAAGCACGCCAGCTCGTGACGCTGCGGCAAGGTCTCGACGCGCCGCTGGCAAAAAAAGTCGTGCAGACCATCAAGGACAGCAAGCTCAAGGTGCAAGCCTCGATCCAGGGCGATCAAGTGCGTATCACCGGCAAAAAGCGCGACGACCTGCAAGACGTCATCGCACTGCTGCGCGGCGGAAAATTCGACCTGCCGTTGCAGTTCAACAACTTTCGCGACTGACCAAACACTCCATGACAATTTACGATTTACATTCACATTCCGATTTTTCCGACGGCGTACTGCCGCCGCGCGATGTGGTGGCACGCGCCAAGCGGCGCGGCGTGGACGTGCTGGCGCTGACCGACCATGACAGCGTCGCGGGACTTGATAGCGCGTGCGACGCCGCACGGGAGCATGGCATGACATTAATTCCCGGCGTTGAAATCTCGGTCACCTGGGAAAAATATCTGGTCCACATCCTGGGTTTGTGCGTCGATCAAACCAACGCTGCCTTGCTGCACGGCTTGGCACAGTTGCAAGCCATCCGCGAACAGCGCGCAGAACTCATGGGAGAACGGCTGGAAAAACACGGCGTGCCCGACGCGCTGACCGGAGCGCTCAAACATGCACCCAACGGTTTGGTCACGCGGCGCCATTTTGCGCTGTATATGGTGCAGATCGGGATTGCTCCAACCCTGCCAAAAATTTTCGAGCGCTATTTACGCCCCAGCAAACCGGGTTACGTCGCCACGCAATGGGTCGGACTGCGCGACGCGGTGAGCTGGATCAACGCGGCGGGCGGCGTCGCGGTCATCGCGCATCCGCAACGCTATGACATGTCGGCCACCACACGACGACGACTGACCGAACAATTCGCCGCGCACGGCGGCGCGGGTATTGAAGTGGTGTGCGGCGGCAGCGGGCCGGACGTTGTACACAGCAGCGCCGCACTGGCGGAGCGCTTTGGATTACTCGCGTCGGTAGGTTCGGATTTTCACGATCCTGCCAGCAGTTGGACCGACCTGGGAAAACTGACGGCACTACCGCCGAACGTACAACCGATCTGGTCGCACGCCCGTTTCCGCTACCAATAAAAAAGGCGGCTGAATCGCAGCCGCCTTTTTTTGACTTACGTTTCAGTTTTATCCGATCTGGCGCATCAACACCTGAGCTTCCTGTTTCTGGTTGTCGTTGCCTTCTTCGATCACTTCATCAAGGATGCTGCGCGCGCCTTCGGAGTCACCCATGTCGATGTAGGCTTTGGCCAAATCAAGCTTGGTGCCGATTTCATCGACGTCGGCGAACAAAGCATCGTCCAGCTCACCGTCGATGCCGCCGTCGGCAAGCGCCACTTCACTGTCCGCTTGATCGACCATTTCATCGTCCGCACTGCTATCGGCGCCCGAAACATTAAAGTCGATCACGTTGGCATCGCGTTTAGCGGCGGGCGGAGATGGTTTTACGGCAGTTCGCGTACTTGCACCAAAGTCGATGTCAAGCCCGTCGTCTTTGCTCCGCGCAGGCGCGGCGGCTTTGGCCACCGGGGTTAGCGGCTTTTTTTCCTCCACTTCAAATGTGCCGAAGTCAAAATCCAGCGCCTCGTCTTGTGCCTTTGCTGGTGTGGCTGCGGATGCTTTCTCAGCTTCGTCAAACGCACTGAGATCAAAATCCAGCGACTGATCGTCGATTGCGGCAGGCTTGGCCTTGGCAGCATTTTTCGCCGCAGGACCCTTTGCCCGGGTATTGGGCGGCTCGAAGTCCAGCGACACGTCGTCGTTCGAATTCGCTGCGTTATCGGCCTCGAAATTCAAATCACTCATATCAAGTTCCTCGATGGCTGCGCCCGCGTCGCGTGAACCACCGCTAGCCACACCCTTCGCTCCGCCAAATAATGGATTCTTGGGTGCCAGCTCTCGACCCATTTCCAAAACGCGCGCCCACAGTTCCGGATGTTTGGCCGAGAAGCTGCCGCGCACCATGTCGGCTTGCAGCCCGAACGCATCGCTGTCTTTCGCCGCGTAGTGAATTTCCAGCAGTTTCATTTTCAATTCCGCGCGTTGCGGATTTTTCTCGATCGCCTGACTGACCAGTTCCTCCGCCTGCTTGTAGCGGCCATAGGCTAGATACACATCGGCTTCGGATAACGGATCAACCTCGCTGACATCGGTTTGAATACCTTCCATGCTACTGACAGCGAAGTCGCTCATGAATGAAGCGTCTTCGCTTTCAGGCTTATTTTGTGCGAAACCCGGTTCCGCTACGGAATCATTTAAGGTGAGAATGCTTTCCTGGAACTCTTGCATCTTGCGACGCCGCACCACCAGCCATACCAGCAGCACGACAATACCGCCCACGACGACCGCCAGACCGATCAATTTTGGATCGTTCATCAGCCCTGCCAGCAACCCGGACGGACGGGCTGCGCCTGCCGCAGTTTCCGTCGCCGCTTTGGCAGTTTCGCCTTTGCCGGCTACAGCTTCGACGGTTGGCGCGGATTCCGGTTTCTTGCCCTTGCTCTTGGCCTGATTTTGTAACGCCGCCAGCTGGTCATCCTTCAACTGCACTAGGCGCTGCATGGTGTTCACTTGCTCTTCCAGCCCGGCCACGCGCTCGCGCATGTCCTGGGTCTGGCGTCGTTGCGCGTCCAGCGATTCCAGCGCGATGGCCAGCTCTTGTTTTGCTTGCGCCGGGTCGCGGCCACCACCGGTCGCCGCTGCTTTGGGCGCAGTGCGCCCACCAGCCTGTTCGCCGGAAACATTGGGCGATACCAGTTTGACGCGCGCATCCGCAGGTGGGGCAACCGCTTTGGGGCGAGCGGCGCGCACCGGCGCTGACCCCACCGTGGTACCACGACTTGACTTCCATTGATCCCATTGCAGATCGGTGATACGCATCGCTTCTTCCTTGCTGATGCTGGTGGCGGTACCGGTGCTGGGCACGCGCAGCACCGCACCTTGCTTCAAATTGTTGATGTTGTTGCCGATGAACGCTTCCGGGTTGTTTTGCAATAGCGCGATCATTAGCTGCGGTACGCTCACCGCTTTGTTGGGGCGAACCTTTGCGGCAATCGCCCATAAGGTCTCGTTAGCCTTCACGCTGTACTCGGTGTCGCCTTCAGCGGTGCTAGCGCTGGGCTTTTCTTCTTCCACCGGTTTTGGCGGCGCCACGCGGGTTGGGCGCGGTTTGACGACGCTGGGTTTGGGTGCAACCGGTTCGGCGGCAACCACGGCGCGCTCGTTTGCTGCAGGCTGCGGTGCGACCACCGGCGCAGGTGGGGGGGCTGGCGCTGCCACAGAGGGGGCCGGAGTGGCCTCAGGTTTGATGCGTGGCGGTGGCGCCGGAACCTCAATTGCGCCGGGCGTGAGCGGCACAACGGCGGCAGGAAGTTCACCAGACCGATCAATGCTGCTGATTTCCGCAGGTTGCGTCAGCGGCGCTTCCACCGCGCCGGGTGCGCGCTCGGTTAATACCGGCGGATCGACCAATACGGTGAATTCCCGCAACAGCCGGCCATTGGGCCAGTTCACTTCAATCAGGAAATTTAAAAACGGCTCGGTAATCGGTTGTGTGGATTTCACTTGAATGTAAGGTGTGCCGTCAGGATTGGTAATGACATCAAAACGCAGTTGCGTCAGGAACGCGGGGCGGTCCATACCGGCACGCTTGAAGGTATCGGCCGAGGCCAGTGTGATCGAAAGATCTTTCAGTTCGCCGGGGCGTGCACGCAGCAATTCAATGCGCGCATCCAGCGCCTGATTTAAAGCCGAGCGCATTTCGATGTTGCCCAACCCCAACGCGAACGCCTGCATCGGCACCCAGCACATCAATACGGCCAATCCAACGGCCAGTCTTTTGAACATAGCGACTCCCGAACCTGCGCTTTAACATTATGACGAATTGTCACGATGCCGCACCATGCGGCGTCTCGACACATATATCCACTACTTCAACGGTTGTATCAAACCAAACTTTAGCCGCACGACAAAGGCTATCCCGCCTAACTATAGCGTACCGACCTGTATTTGCCAGTGCAGCACGCATGCAGCAAAATGCAGGCACGGCACACGCAACCTCTATCGGCCCACACCAGAACTTTTGAAGACAGCGCCTGCCAACTGGATCACAGGCCGAACCACACCGAAACAAATAACTTACGCGGCATCATCCAACACAATCAGCAGCATGCGCCGCAGCGGTTCTGCCGCGCCCCATAACAACTGATCACCGCAGGTGAACGCGGTGAGGTATTGTCCACCCATCGCAAGTTTACGCAAGCGCCCCACCGGCACGGTGAGCGTACCGGTCACCGCCGCCGGGGTGAGCTCTTTCATGCTGACATCGCGCTGATTGGGTACCACTTTCACCCAGCTGTTGGCGTCTGCCAGCATGTAGACAATATCCTCCAGCGGAATATCCTCGTTGAGCTTGATGGTCAGCGCCTGGCTATGACAACGCATCGCGCCGATGCGTACACACAGGCCGTCTACCGGAATCGGGTTGGCGCTGCGCCCGAGAATTTTATTGGTCTCGGCCATGCCCTTCCATTCTTCTTTCGATTGCCCGTTGCCCAGATCTTTGTCGATCCACGGAATCAGGCTGCCCGCCAGCGGCACGCCAAAATTGTCGGTCGGATAATCTTTGCTGCGAATCGTGTCCGCCACCTTGCGGTCGATGTCGAGGATCGCCGAGGCCGGATCGTCGAGCAGCGATTGCACCGCGCCATGCGCCACGCCCATTTGCTTGAGCAGCTCGCGCATGTTGTTGGCCCCGGCACCGGAGGCGGCTTGGTAGGTCATCGCCGTCAGCCATTCCACGTAGCCGCGCCGAAATAATCCGCCCAGCGCGATGAGCATCAAGCTCACCGTGCAATTGCCGCCGATGTAATTCTTCACGCCCGAGCTTAAGGAATCCTTGATCACGTTCATGTTGACCGGATCGAGAATGATCACGGCGTCATCGTTCATGCGCAATGTGGAGGCGGCATCAATCCAAAAGCCTTTCCAGCCTGCCGCACGCAGCTTGGGAAAAATCTCGCTGGTGTAATCACCGCCCTGGCAGGTGATGATGATCTCCATTTTCTTCAACTCATCAATGCTTTTCGCATCCTTGAGCGGGGGCACGTCTTTACCAATCGCCGGGCCTTTGCCGCCGACATTCGACGTGGTGAAAAACACCGGGTCGATCAACGTGAAATCTTTT
This sequence comes from Gammaproteobacteria bacterium, assembly GCA_031421535.1. Taxonomy (GTDB): domain Bacteria; phylum Pseudomonadota; class Gammaproteobacteria; order SG8-11; family SG8-11; genus UBA6921. The sequence continues at coordinate 227 of JANOOV010000395.1, read as the reverse complement.
TCCGCCTGCATGCGCTGCATCAGCACCGAACCGACCATGCCGCGCCAACCAATGAGTCCGACTCGTTTCATCACACTGCCTCGTTTTAAATAGGATTTAACGCAGCCACAATCGCATCGCCCATTTCCTTGGTACCGACTTTCTTCATGCCGTCGGTATAAATATCTCCGGTACGCAACCCTTGGTCGAGCACGTTAGACACCGCATGCTCAATACGTTCCGCCAGT